>JAFSPK010000025.1:0-12156 GCA_017443005.1 Acidaminococcaceae bacterium | reverse complement strand
GGTTCAAGGTTCCCTCTGCCATTAAAGTCGAACTGACTGGCAAAATGCCAAAATATGTAAAAGGCAAAGACCTGATCCTGACCCTCATCGGCATGATCGGCGTAGACGGAGCCCGTTATCAGAGTCTGGAATTTACCGGTCCCGGTGTAGCGGAACTGGATATGTCCGACCGTTTCACCATCTGCAACATGGCCATTGAGGCCGGCGGTAAGAACGGCATCTTCCCGGTGGACGCCAAGACGGAAGCCTTCCTGAAAGGCAGGGTGACCCGTCCCTGGACGGCAGTGGAAGCAGACCCGGATGCGGTATACGAGCGGGTCGTACAGATTGACCTGTCAAAACTGGTACCTGTAACTTCATACCCGCACCTGCCGGAAAATACCCATCCGGTCAGCGAATCCCATCATATCAAAATCGATCAGGTCGTGGTAGGTTCCTGCACCAACGGGCGCTTGGAAGACATCGCCCAGGCTGCGGAAGTGCTGAAAGACCATAAAGTAAACGAGAACGTCCGCTGCATCATTATCCCGGCAACCCAGGAAATTTATCAGGAAGCCATCCGGTTAGGCTACGTGGATATTTTCATCAATGCCGGCGCGGCAGTTTCCACACCGACCTGCGGACCCTGCCTGGGAGGTTATATGGGTATCCTGGCTGCAGGCGAGCGTTGCGTTTCCACGACCAACCGCAATTTCCGCGGGCGTATGGGACATGTGGACAGTGAAGTGTACCTGGCCAGCCCCTACACGGCGGCAGCCAGTGCGGTAAAAGGTTATATCGCTTCGGCAGAGGAGGTATTAGGATGAGCAAGATCTGGCGCTACGGGGATCATGTGGATACGGATGTCATCATCCCGGCCCGTTACCTGAATATTTCTGATTTTAAAGAACTGGCGGAACATACCATGGAAGATATCGATACTACTTTTTCACCCAATGTGAAAGAGGGCGAAATCATTGTAGCCGGGAAAAACTTCGGCTGCGGCTCTTCCCGGGAGGCTGCACCCATCGTAATTAAAGTAAAAGGCATCAAGTGCATCATCGCGGACAGCTTTGCCCGTATTTTCTACCGCAATGCCATCAACATCGGCCTGCCGGTGCTGGAGATTGGCGCGGATGTAGAAAAAATCGAAAAAGGCGACGAGGTGGATGTGGATCTGAAGACCGGCGAAATTAAAATTCTGAATAAGAATCTGGTCTTTAAAACGAAACCCCTGCCGGATTTCTGTCAGAAGATCGCGGACTGCGGCGGCCTGGTAAATTACGTAAAATCACAGGCATAGTGAAAGAAAAGTCACAAAAGATAAAAAGGCGAAGTCATTCCGGCTTCGCCTTACAAAGTTTATCTGAGTTTATCTGAACAGATCTAGAAATTACAATGACAAGGAGACTGTCGGTTATGAAAATCACGTTATTGCCGGGCGACGGCATCGGCCCGGAAATTGTAACTGCTACTGTAAAAGTAATGGACGCGGCTGCTAAAAAATTCGGTTTTGCCCTGGAATACGACCATCAGCTGCTGGGTGGCTGTGCCATTGACGCCTATAACGATCCCTATCCGGAAGTGACGCAAAAATCTGCCAACGCGGCAGACGCTGTGCTGTTAGGTGCAGTAGGAGGACCCAAGTGGGATAACGTAGATCCGTCCATCCGTCCGGAAAAAGGGCTGCTGCGTATCCGTAAAGATTTAGGACTGTACTGTAACCTGCGCCCCATGAAGGTGAGCAAGTTTACGGCACATCTGTCTCCGTTAAAACCGGAGCGGGTGGAAAATACGGACCTGCTGATCGTCCGTGAACTGACCGGCGGCATTTACTTTGGCACCCATAACGAAGCGGCTATGGTTGACGGCGTGGAGACTGCGTCGGATGTTGACCTCTACACCCGTCCGGAAGTGGAACGGATTGCCCGGAAGGCTTTTGAAGCGGCTAAAGTGCGCCGCGGCAAGGTAACATCCGTGGATAAAGCCAACGTGCTGGCGGAATCCCGTATGTGGCGTAAAATCGTTACGGAAATGCAGGCGAAGGAATATCCTGAAATTGAACTGAATCATTTATATGTTGATAACTGCGCCATGCAGCTGGTGTTGAATCCCGGCCAATTTGACGTAGTACTGACCAATAATATTTTCGGCGACATCCTGTCGGACGAAGCATCCGTGCTGGGCGGTTCCATCGGCCTTTTGCCAAGCGCCAGCCTGGGCGACGGCACCGGTCTCTATGAGCCCATCCATGGCAGCGCGCCGGATATCGCGGGACAGGGCATTGCCAATCCTACGGGCACGATCCTTTCCGCTGCCATGCTGTTCCGTTATTCCCTGGACCAGCAGGCTGCGGCTGACGCAGTGGAAGCCGCCGTTGAAAAAGTGTACGAAGATGGTTACCGCACACCGGATCTGTTCGGCGAGGGCATGACGAAGGTCAACACCCAGGAGATGGGGGACCTGGTAGCCAAAGCGCTGCTGGAAGCGTAAAACGGAAAGGCAATTGTTATGAAAACCTATTCATTTTTACCCAATGGGGTCTGCGCCCGCAAGATTGATTTCGAAATGGATGCGGAAGGCAGGCTTCACAATGTAAAATTTACGGGCGGCTGCCCTGGGAATTTGCAGGCCATCGGCAAACTGGTGGAAGGCGCGGAAGCGGAAAAAATCGCTGCGCTGCTGCGGGGCAATGACTGCGGCGGACGCGGCACTTCCTGTGCAGACCAGTTGTCCCTTGCGATAGATGAGGCTTTGCAGAACCGGTAATACAATTAAATTTGGTTTGTCATCTAACCTGATGCGGGATAGTACACGCATCAGGTTTTTTATCAAACAACAGGTTTATAACGAATTTGTTCGAAAAGAAATAAACGGCTCACAGTTTGTATGATATAATATATAGATAATATGAATGAGGTAAGAGCCTGCCATGCAAAACCGTTTTCCTGCTTATGTTTTAAAAACTTTACAGATTTTAAACGCTGCCGGTTATGAAGCCTATGTGGTAGGGGGCGCTGTGCGCGATCTGCTGCTGGGACTGGAGCCCGGAGATTACGACGTCACGACCAGCGGGCGTCCGGAGCAGGTTGCGGCGGTCCTCCATGCTGCCGGCTATTCCCTGGCGGAAAAGTTAGGGGAAAACTTTGGCGTGGTAGTAGCCGTGACGGAAGGACATGCACTGGAGATTGCCACCTTTCGCAACGAGCGCTATGCCTATGGGCAGGATGCTCACCGGCCGGCGGAAGTATGGTACTGTGACACGCTGAAAGAAGATTTGTCACGCCGGGATTTTACCGTGAATGCCATGGCTATGGACCGTGAGGGAAATTTATTTGATTATTATGGCGGGCAGCAGGACCTTCGGGCAAAACTGCTGCGTACGGTAGGTGATCCCCGGAAGCGTTTTGCGGAAGATGCATTGCGCATGTACCGTGCCTGCCGTTTTGTGGCGCAGCTGGATTTTACGTACGTGGAAGGAAACGATACGGCGGAAGATGTGCTGGGCGAGTATGATGAAAGCCTGACAGTGGAACAAAATCTGCGAATTGCCATGGAAAAAGCAGGGAAAAACGTTCCAGCAAACATGAAGACCATGGGACCGGACGCCCAGCTGATCCACGGCCCGGCAATCAGCAGGACTAAGAGCGTATTGCAGGATGTTGCGGCACGAAACGGGGCGTTGCAGGACGACAGGCCACGGGGCGCTTCGGCTCAGGATGGTTTGTTGCGGGACGATGCATTGCGCGGAGACGAAGAAACCAAAACTCTGTCGTTCGGGCAGCCCGGCACAAAATATTATCTGAAAAAGCGTTATGTTTTTGATGTCAGCCGGTGCCGCAATCTTTCTTTGGAACGGGTGAAAGCGGAACTGGATAAAATGCTGCTGGGCAAAGCGGCCGGCAAAGGACTGGCCCTGTTTCTTTCCAGCGGGCTGGCAGATGTGCAGTGCCGGGTGAGGGAGAAGGGCAGCGAAACCTTTGTGGATGTGTTGCCGGAACTGGTTCACCTTCCGGGCCTGCCCCAGAATATCCGGTTTCATTGTTATAATGTATGGGAGCATATTCTGGCGGCCGTGGATCAGGGCCCCCGGGAACTTACCCTTCGATGGGCGTTGCTACTGCATGATGTGGCAAAGGGGCTGCCGGGGATCCGGGGAACCACGCCTGACGGATATCCCAACGATCACGGGCACGAAAAGGAAAGCGCAATCATAGCGGAAACAATCCTGACGCGGCTGCGTTACCCCCGTCCGTTTGTGCAGCGGGTGCGTTGGCTGGTGGCCAAGCACATGCGTTTTGCACCTATGATGATTTATCAAAACAATACATTGATGCGTTGGATTCGCAGCGAAGCAACCAGCGGTGTGTTCCGTACTGAAAAGGAAATGACAGAGGCTTTTTCCCAGCTGACCGAAGTGTTTTTGGCGGATATGGGCGCCACCTGGGCCGGTGTCCTGCAGGAGCCGGTGATGGAGGAAGGCCGCAGGCTGGGAGAAGAAGCCGTGCTGATAGCCCGGGAACGGATGCCGGTGCACACTTCGGATTTAAAAGTACGTGGCAGTGAAATACAGGAACTGCTGGCGCAGGAAGTTGCGTGTAATTCGAAAGAAACAAGAGAAGCTTTTTCGGAAACAGGTGTAGAAGAAAAAGAATGTGCTGCGGTACAGCCTTTGCAATCGGTACAGGAATTATCCTCCCTGACCGTGGGCGAGGCTATGAAATATCTGCTGGCCCGTGTGCAGAGCGGCAGCATTCCGAATGAAAGGGATGCGTTGCTGCAGGCATTGAAACGGAAACTGGAAAAGCGTAATCAGGGTTTCCGTAACAAAACCGACAAAGAATAACATTGTCAGAACTTTTCTATCAGAAGATGAACAAAGGATGATGGCATGACTGTGAATAAGAAAACAATTCTGCTGGCAGCGGCAGTTATTGCAGTTGCCCTACTGAATTTTTACATTAATAAAACATCGACCGGAAAGTCGGAACAATCCGGCTTGCTGGAGGATGTAAGCGCTAAAGCTGTCCTGCTGTTGAGAACAGACAGTGGCGGTTCGGCTGCCATTCAAAGTCAGGCTGATATTAAAGATTCTCCCTACTTTAAAAAAATAGACGTATATAACATGAAGTCGGGCGGTACGCTGATTTTGCTGGAAAAATATAAAACATATCAACAGCATACGGACTACACCTGCGGCCCGGCTGCGGCGCTGACGGTGGTACAGTATTTTCTTGGCAACGTGCCCGATTCGGAAATGGAAATGGCAAAAATCATGGGAACCCATTCGGCCGGTATGAAAGATCCTGGCACGAATACCCGTGGTATGAGCCGGTATTTTGAACAAAAAGGATGGAAAGTTAAAAACGCCTTAAAAGACGGCTCTCCGGAAACCTATGAAAAGTTTTTGGATTTTGTGGACAGCAATCTTAAAAAGGGCATTCCCCTCATGGTGGAAAATGTTGACTGGGGCGGTCACTGGCGTGTGATCATCGGCCATGATACACTGGGCGATCGGGAAGGGATGAATGATGTGCTGATTTTGGCGGATCCCTATGATACTACAGATCATGCGCAGGATGGATATAACATTATTTCCGCTTCACGTTTCTATTATATGTGGTTCGACGCCCATCTGTTCCGCGAAAAAGAAAAGAGGCGTCAGTGGCTGACCGCGGTTCCGCCGGATTATAAAGGCAAACTGGAAAAATAAAATGTTGTATAAAACGGAAATTTTATCGGCGGATAAAATAAAAGAATGCTGGTAACGATACAGGTAAGATGTTCATGCTGCCGGAAGGGACAGCAGGATGGAGGATAACGATGTTTAAACGTGTTTTGACCGGAATTAGCGCATGGCTGTTGCTGACAGCGCCCTTTTCTTCTGCAGAGGCAGCGTTGCTGGCCAAAGTGGAAGCGGATGTAGATGGCAGCGGTCAGAAAAAAGTTGTAGAACTGACCGGGGATAAAAGAATACCTGGCAGCAATTATTATTCTAATTTGTGGGTTATGGTGAAGAACGCGGAAGGAAAAATGCTGACCGCCTGGAAGGCCGACCTGGATGGCGGATACTATTGTCTGCTGGAAAAAGTGCCGGTGAACGCCAAAGCGGAACAGAATCATACAAAAGCAAAGCAGAAAGAGATTAAAGCAAAACAGCAAAACGCTGCGGCAGCGATGAAAGATGTGGAAACAAACCAAACAGCTGCTCTTTCCGAAAAGAAAGAGGAAACAGACGAAAAGGACACGGAGAAGCGCTTTGCAAAACTTCTGGAATCGTTAAAAGAAGAAACAGGCGAAGGAACGGACAAGAAGAAGGCAAAAATTTCGGACAAACCTCACGATCAGATTCTCCTGATGGCTGCCAAGGGCGGGAAGAATGCGGCTGTGGGCTGCCGCATTCTGGATTTTTCCGATTATAAGAAAGTGCGTGCCGTGTTTTCCGGTGCAGACAGTATGGGCGTAGCTGCAAAAGCGGAATATAAACCGGATTATCAGTTTACGGTAGAAAGCGTCTGGCCTGAAGCAGACGGAAACAAAAAAACACTATCATTTTCAGGAAGCGCGAAAAATGTGCTGCAGCTTTACAGAAAGGATGGCAGCATTGCGAAACCGTACCTGCGTCCGCTGGTAACAGAGGTTGCTTCTTTAACCATGTTGGGCGGTCGTCTGTTTACGGAGCAGAATGTACTGGCTGCCAACGGGCAGGATCTGTTGGGGCGCCTTGCGGTCAGGTGGGCGCTGAAAGAAGAAAAGTGGATTCCGGAGGAAATTACGCTGACGGATACCCTGGATGAACTGCTCAAACCCGATGCCGATGATGCGAACCGGCCTGACGGGGCAGGAAACTGGAAACTGTATCCGCGCCGGGCGTTTATCGGAGACCGGGTGATCAGCCGTCCCGTTGTCGCTGTGGAGGAGAAACCGGAGCTGCAGAATAAAATCAATGATAAACTGAATGTCTGGTATGCCAAAGCACCGGAAGAAGACGAAAGGGCTTTTCAGGTGAAATATGCCGGTGAGAACCTGTTAAGCCTGGAACTGGGATACAGGAACAAAAACGGCGAGGTAATCCGGGAATTGCACAATTTTAATATGCGGAATGGCGAACTGATTAAACTGGATGAAATGTTTAACACCAAAAATCCGGATTTTTTAAAAATCCTAAACCTGCTTGGCAAGCCGAAAAACTGTTTCCTAACAGTTAAGCCTGCATTCTGGCATTTTACCGGCAGGCATTTTGTGCTGCAGGATCGTTTGCTTGAAGAAAACTTCCAGGATGAGGCGGCCATCCATTTGGCCTTTATTGAGAAAAAGGACCTGCTTCCCTTTGTCAAAGATAAGTCAATAGTAGACAAATAAAAATTCTGACTAACCAGTCAAAATAAAAAGAAAACGGGATAAAACGAAAGAAAATCAGAGAAATATCTATGTAAATTAGTTTAATCGAATTTGCATTTTGCCTTGTTTTACATTATAATACTACACATGCTGAAAAATGCGAAAGTGTTTCAAGCTGAATTCCTGCAATTTATTTTTAATTACAATATTTGAATGATACACAAGTGCCAATTTCAGGAGGAGCTATTTTATGTTACGTGATGTTCGTGGAAAATGGGGTAAAGGTTTAGCTGTTGCCCTGGCGGTTTCCGGACTGCTGCTTTTTGCCGGATGCGGTAATAAACAGGCGCAGCAGAAAGCACCGGCTGCAGTGGCAGTCAAGACCATGCAGGTAATCAAGAGGGATACACCCAATGTGCATGAGTTTACCGGTTTTGTGGAAGCCCAGCAGGAAGCAAAGCTGACGGCAAATGTTTCCGGCAAGATTACCAGTAAGAGTTTTAACGGCGGCGACTGGGTAGAAGCCGGTCAGGTATTGTTCACGATTGACCAGCGGACTTATCAGGCCAACCTGCTGAATGCCCAGGCAGGCCTGGCAGCGGCACGGACGGAGTACAACCGCCTGGTGGCCGACGCGGAACGTTACAAAAAGTTATATGAACAGAACGCAGTTTCTAAACAGCAATATGATCTTTCCATTGCCCAGCGGGATTCTGCTCAGGCTCAGGTAACGGCTCATGAAGCGATTCTGGAAAATGCCCGGATCGACATGGGCGATACGGAAGTAAAGGCTCCGTTCTCCGGCAGGATCAGTACCAGCGACCTGGCCGTAGGAAACTATGTGGCCGCAGGGCAGACCGTGCTGGCCACCATGAGCAACACGAATCCGGTCCGGATCAAATTCAGCATGTCCGAGAACGAGTACCTGCAGCTTTCCAAAGCCCATTCCGATTCCGGCGCCAAAGCACTGGAAGACCTGAAACTGGTCCTGTCTGACGGCAGCGTCTATACCGGCGCCGGCGTGGTGGACCAGGTAGACCGGGAAATCGGCAGCGGTACCGGTGCGTTAACATTAAAAGCGCGGTTCAGCAACGATAACAATATGCTGATGCCGGGTATGTTCGCCCGCCTGCAGGCCAATGCCGGGACCATAAAGAACGCGATGCTGATCCCCCAGCGCGCAGTGAAAGAGATGCTGTACAAGAAATTCGTATTTACAGTAGGCAGCGACAATAAGGTGGATATGAAAGAGGTTACGCTGGGCGCCAGGGTTGGCAAGCTGTGGCTGGTGGAAAAAGGCCTGAACGGCGATGAGACGCTGGTAGTTGAAGGTGTCCAGAAAGTGAATAAAGGGTCTGAAGTAAAACCCGCCGCCATGACGGAAGCCGACCTGAACAATGAAAGCAAGCAGTAGGAGGTAGACCTAAGTGGCTAAGTTCTTTATCGACAGACCGATATTTGCAATAGCCCTTTCCCTGATTATCGTCTTTGCCGGCGTAATTGCAGGGTTCAGCCTTCCTATTGCACAGTATCCCAATATTACAAAACCCCAGATTGAAGTGGAGACCAACTATGTTGGCGCTAACGCTTCCACTGTAGAAGAATCGATAGCTCAGGCTATTGAGCAGAAGGTAAACGGCGTGGAAAACATGCGTGATATGCGTTCTACTTCTACTAATACCGGCCGTTATGTATTAGATGTTAACTTCAACCTGGAAAAGAACGGTGACATTGCCTCTGTAGAAGTGCAGAACCGTGTAGACCAGGCCAAGGCCTCCATGCCTACCGAGGTTACCCAGTACGGTATTACCACGGCCAAGATGTCTTCCCAGACGATTATGTATTTTGTACTGACGTCTCCCAACAAAACCTACGACGGCATGTTCCTGAAAACCTACGGGGCTTCTAACGTGGTAGACCCGATTAAGCGTGTTAAAGGCGTGTCTTCCGTCAGTGAATACGGCCCGGAATACTCCATGCGTGTGGAACTGAAGCCGGACCTGATGGCTCAGCTGGGGCTGACTGCATCCGATGTTGCCGCAGCGATTCAGACACAGAACATCCAGGCCCCCGTTGGTTCCATCGGTTCCAAACCCACCACCAACGATTTGGAATTTAAATACTCTGCCAGCGCCCAGGGCCGTCTGAAGACCCCGGAAGAATTCGGTAATATCATTGTTCGCGCCCAGAATGGCCAGATTTTGAAGCTGAAGGATATTGCGGACATTTACGAAGGCGAACGTATGGATACCCCGATTTCGCTGTTCCTGGATAAGGGCGTAGGCGGTGAGTCGGTAGTATATCCGATTTCCCTGACTTCTGATGCCAATGCCATTGAAACGGTAGCGGAAATCCGGAAAGTGCTGGAGGATGCGGAAACCCGTTTCCCTCCGGATATGAAACTGATCATTGCCCAGGACAAGACCCAGTTCGTAAAGGAATCCCTGGAAAAAGTGGCTCACACTTTCTTTGAGGCATTGGTCCTGGTATTAATTGTCGTGTACATCTTTCTGGGAAATCTGCGGGCCACCCTGGTTCCCATGCTGGCGGTTCCGGTGTCCCTGATCGGTACATTTGGCGCCTTCGTGCTGCTGGGCTTTTCCATCAACACCCTGTCCATGTTTGCCATGATCCTGGCCATCGGCCTGGTTGTGGATGATGCCATCGTCGTAGTAGAAGCGGTAGAACATCACATTCAGGAAACCGGTCTTTCCCCGAAGGAAGCGACCTATCGCGCCATGAAGGAAGTGTCCGGCCCTGTTGTGGCTATCGCCTGCGTGCTGGCAGCCGTGTTTGTGCCGATTTCCTTTATGAGCGGTTCTACGGGCCAGCTGTATAAGCAGTTTGCCCTGACCATTTCCGTATCCATGATGCTGTCGGCACTGGTGGCCCTGTCCCTGACGCCGGCCCTCTGCGCCAAACTGCTGAAACCTCATGCGAGCGCCGCCAGCGAAGAGTCCAACAAAGGAATCGTCGGCAAGATCATCTACCGCTTTAATGTATGGTATGCCAATACCCTGGCAAAATACACGAACCAAGTGAGTAAATGCATCCGCTATTCCAAGCTGATGATGTGCGGCCTGCTGGTGATCTGTATCCTGACCGGGCTCCTGTTTAAAATAACCCCCAGCGGCTATGTGCCGGATGAAGACCAGGGCATGTATATCATTTCTTACAATCTGCCGGAAGGGGCTTCTTCCAACCGGGGTATTAAGCAGATGGAAGATTTTGCCCGGAAACTGGGTGAATTTCCCGGCGTCAGGTACGTAATGCCGATCAACGGCTTTGATATCCTGAGTAATGCTCCCAAGTCCAGCGCCGGCATCATCCCGGTCATGATGGAAGAGTACGATAAGCGTTCTACCAGTACGTTTGAACTGATTGGTCGTACGTATGCCCTGGCTGCCCAGACGCCGGAAATGAACATCATGGCCTTTAACGAACCGGCGTTACCCGGCCTGTCCAGCACCGGCTCCCTGAGTATGTATATCATGAACCTGGGCGGCGATTCCATCGACCAGATGAACGCCTATGCCCAGCAGTTTGTTATGAAAGCTAACCAGCGTCCGGAGATTGGAATAGCCTACACGACCTTTAATACGGATACTCCGGGTTACAAATTTAATGTAAACCGTGAAAAAGCCGAATCCCTGAATGTTCCTGTGGCAAGCGTATTCACTACATTGCAGGCTTTTCTGGGCGGCAGCGAAGTGAACGACTTCAATAACTTTGGCCGTACCTGGAAAGTGGTCATGCAGGCCCAGCCCCAGTTCCGGGACGATATCAAGAATATGCGGTTCTTCTTTGTGCGCAGCAACAATGGGGAAATGGTTCCGCTGGATTCCCTGGTTTCCGTAGAACCGGAGATGACAGTTCCTTCCATTACCCGGTTTAACGGCGCCAGCGCGTTCAAGATCGCCGGCTCCCCGGCGGACGGGTATTCCAGCGGCCAGGCTATGGCTGCCCTGGAAGAAGTAGCCCACGAAGTGCTGCCCACCACGTACACCTATGAGTGGACCGACCAGAGCCGTGACGAACGGGAAGCAGGCAACCAGGCATACGGCCTCTATGCCATTTCCCTGGTGTTCGTGTTCCTGGTGCTGTGCGCCCTGTATGAGAGCTGGACCATCCCCATCGCCGTATTGCTGTCGGTACCTCCGGCAGTCATGGGCTGTCTTGGTTCCCAGTACCTGCGGGGACAGCAGAACGACATTTACATGCAGGTCGCCATGATCATGCTGATCGGTCTGGCGGCTAAGAATGCGATCCTGATCGTGGAATACGCCAAGATGAATCTGGAAAATGGCCAGGACGTAGTGACAGCGGCTATCAATGCGGCTCACCTTCGTCTCCGCCCCATCCTGATGACATCCTTTGCCTTCATTCTGGGCTGTCTGCCTTTGGCCATTGCCACCGGCCCCGGCGCCGGTTCCCGTGTGTCCATGGGTAATGCGGTAGTAGGCGGCATGACCTTCAATACCTTTGTGGGCATTTTCCTGATTCCGGTACTGTTTGTTGTGGTGGAACGGTTCTTCAGCCGCGGCAAACATAAAGACGAAATGGCTGACCTGTAACTCATTGTTATTATTTTAATGTCGACTCGTGACAGTTGTTTTATCATGTATTATTATTTATTTGTCGGTTCATGTGCATCACGGTTGTGAAAAATCCGTAAATATTACTGTCTGGCATGTGGAAACACTTGCCAGACGTTTTTCTGTATGACGGGCATGCCGTCAGTCTGTGGTGAAAGTCCACAAGGGGCGTAGTTGCCGACGAACCCTATAGCGACTCCCAAGGTTTGTATCGTGAGGTACAGGCGAGAAGAAGGGATAG
>JAFSPK010000024.1:0-5478 GCA_017443005.1 Acidaminococcaceae bacterium | reverse complement strand
GGATCACGCCGTCGTTGGCCTCCTCAGCAGGGTGATATTTCGCGTCCTTCGGATACATGCTGTCCGCGTATGGAGGGACCGTACCCAGCGCGGTGTTCTGGAAGCTGATGTTGACCGCCCGGTTGTCCGCGAACACGACGATAATATCATCGCCCCGGAAGTTTTTAAGTGTGCCGTTGTCCCGGTACGGCTTACCGTAGCAGGCCACCCAGGCTTCCAGCGTGTCGCCCAGGCCGGCCTGCGGGCAGATCTGTTCCGTCTTCGGGGCTTCCGTTTTCACTTCGGCCTTCTGCACCGGGGGAGGCGTGGGCCGTGACGGATCCGCCTTGCCGCACTCGGTGAACGAGCCTATGATAAGTAAGACAACCAGTATCAGTTTAAACATAATATGCTCCTTTGCTTCGAAACGTGTTGTGTCATGGTGGGTACTGCATGGACCGTCCGGGGGTGGTGCTCCGGAACGGCTTTTTTAGTTGACGGTAACTTGATTTTTGTTGCAAGCTGCCGGCAAGATTATATCAAGCTCAAACGATTCTCAAACGATTCTCAAACGATTCTCAAACGATAGGAATATGTCAACCATGCGTGTTTGCATGGGCTTGTTGGATTAGCGACAAACGATTTTTGTCGTCAAGATTGTTGCAAGTTTTACTTGACTGTAACTTGCAAACTACACCGTTTTTGCAATTTTAGTGGAGCCAGCTTGCAAACTCCCCCGATTTTGCAATTTTGGGGTAGGTGCTTTCTATTTTATATTCGTCAGTTTCTTCACGGCCTTGCCCAGCACACGGAACTCTTCACAGTTCTCAGCCGTGAAATACATGGGTGGATATTTGGGGTTCTCTGAGTACAGTGATACGCCCTTACCGTCTTTATAGACACGCTTCAGGGTGGCCCCACCGTCCACATATACAGCGGCCATCTCACCGTTCTCCACGTCCGGCTGCTGGCGGATGAACACGATATCCCCGTCGTCGATGCCGGCACCGATCATGCTGTCGCCTTTGACCCGCAGCGCATAATCCGCGTCCAGGTCTTCATCCTCTGTTACGTATGTCTCAATATGCTGCTGAGCTTCGATTGGTTTGCCGGCGGCTACATTGCCGAGCACCGGGAAGCTTTTCTTTTTAATCGGGAGGATGTTGTCCAGCTGGGGAAGGGGAGAGAGATTGCTTTCGTAGGAACCAAAAACATCAGAAACACCCATTAACCACGGAATCGAAACGTTTAAGCATCTCGCAATCTTTTCAATGGTGTGCTGATTTGCTTTATATTTTCCTTTTTTATACTGGCTAATAGCGCCTTCATTCACTCCGCTAAGTCTGGAGAGTTCAGCGGCGTTGACCTCGCGCAAAGCCATAGCCTCAATTAATCGCTCTTTAAAAGTAGCCATAACACATTCCTCCTTATTTGTACTTTAGATTATACAAGAAAACTTTAAAAAGTTCAAGAAAAACTTTAAAAAGCTATTGACTTTAGAAAAATAAAGATTTATAATGTTTCAAGAAAGGAGGTTCGGGTGATGGCAAATAATATTTATGACTACTCAAAACTCTTGGGAAGATTAAAAGAGAAAAACCTTACGCAGGATCAGTTAGCAGCCAAAATCGGCATATCACCTGCAAGTACAAATCTCAAGCTGTGTAATAAAAGCCCATTTAAACAGGATGAGATTTTGGCAATTTGTGATGTGCTGGATATAGACTACTCAGAAATACCTGCGTATTTTTTTTGGCATTAGTCTTTAGAAATCTAAAGAAACATGAAACGCTTGCGTATTTTTTCGAGCATTATAGCATATGCAAAGTGCGGAAATCTGTAACATCAAGGAGGCAACATGAACCGATTAACATTGCAGCGGGTGAACGGTATCAAGACCGGATACTGGTCACCGGCAAAGAAGGACGAGCTGATCCAGCGCCTGGGGAAGTATGAAGACCTGGGCATGGAACCGGAGGAGATCCGGCGCAGGCTGAAGGAAAAACGGGGAGACCAGAAAGCGAGGTAAGGGAATAATGATAAAGACTACATTTAAATCCGGGGTAACGATTGAACGTCCGGAAAACATCACTTTGGTTATAGGCATGTGGACGCCCGATTGTGCAGAAACCCATGCTATAGGGAAACGCGTGGAAGCTATAAGTCTTATGGCTGATCTTCTGGCAGGTATTTTGAAAGATTTGAACGACATCGAAAGGGCAGCCGTTCTGTCAGTTCTGAGGAAAGAGTTATTGGAAAAGGGGATCCTCAACGATAACGTGAAAATGAATGTCTTCTATAAAGACCTCGAAGCCCCGGCCGATCCGCTTAAAGTACTGCTGGAACTCGTTTTTAAATGAGATTCGTGAGGAGGATAGCAATGGGCAGACAAGAGAGATTAGAAAAAGCGATTAAAGCGATTTTACCTATCGTGGCAGAGCTTAACGCTACGGAATGGGGGCGGATCAGCGCACTGATTGACCTGCGATATAGTTCAAAAGCCGCCAAGGTGGAGCTTGACGGCTCGGATTTAAACCTGTTAGAGGCAAATCTTAGGTCTGAAATTTTGGGTGAACTGCGGATTATTGCTCAGTCACAATCTGAAGAAACATCGGATTGATACGATAACCCTTTCCCTTATAAATGATTTTTGTATAAGGCGTTTGGTACAAGGTGTGTTCCTTTTCTGGTTTAGCAGGGTTCCAAATCTGGGCGCCTTCTTCCCACCACTGGGAAGGGCTTACTCTATTTTCACCGATTTTACAATCAGGGTCATCGTTGAGGCAGACCCAATTGCCCATAAGGCATGCGTAAACTTTAGTCAACAGTTTCACCTCCTTTCCGTACATAGTTTGGCGCACATAAATTATATCACGGAAGCGGGGCAAAGAAAAATATAGGAGGCGTAAATGGAGCCAACACAGGAAGCAGTTTCTAAATTAGCTGCAAACGCAACCCGGGAATACCTTAAAAGGTTCGAAAAATTCAACCCGGATTTGGGGTCGGTTCATGAAACGCTTGCGGAAATTTACGTAAGCGGGTTTGTTGAAGGTTATCAAACCAAAGGAGCCGTGAAAAAAATAGGCCCTATCCAAAAATTAGATATGGCCAGTACAGGTAAAGTTATCGTTGTAAAAGCAGTGATGGGGGATGGCTCGGATGAACATCCTCTTCGTAATGCAAAGCTATATTTTACAGAAGACGGTGCGTTCATTGGTGAGGCGCCGGATTGGTTAAGGCCTGAGAACGTTTAAATTCGTTCTCCATCAGGATGAAGTAACAAAGGGCTTTTATAAAAGCCTTCATGTCATCGATTCCGTAATCCGGATGCTTAACCTGAAGATGCGTTTGGTCGTTGCCTAACCAGGTTGAAGCTTTAGCAAGCGTTTGGATCTTAGGACTGTCAATCCGATTAATGGTTTGCATTAGCTTTTCTTTGTTTATGGTATCTGCACTTTCAGGAAATAGCTGTGTGGCGTAATTCTTGACAAGAGATTCCAAAGCTCTTCGGAAACCGGCGCCGCAAATATCGACACAGCCTTTCGCTTCTGCGAGTGCAGCCTGAAGATAAAGATTATAAAACTCCGGGAACCCTGTTTTGATGCTTTTAGGAAGATCTGAAATGGTATCCGGCGGGTAACACTCCACGACACGGCCCAGTTTCTTTGTGGGGTAGCAATATACGTTCAAGAAAACAGGGCTTTGGCAGAGAGGACAGAGCAGTGTTACGGCATAATTCCCGTCAAACGGGCTGCCCTTTATCTGATTGACAGACAGGACTTTGGGCACAAGGTCGCCGCCACAAACAGGGCACCAGTTGGGCCCATCAAAACCAAAATGAGTGTGCAACTCTTCGGGACTTATCCACATGAAAGTTTCACATCCTTCCGTACATAGTTTGGCGCACAAAAATTATATCACGGAAGGAACAAAAACAGAAAGGAGTAACCACGCCATGACACAACAAAAAGGAGTTTGGCAGGTTCTCAGCCAGACGATCGACGGCGAGAAGCAGTACATCGTCGCCCGCAAGATCGATATGAGCCAGCCGCTGCACAGCGGAAACATTGAGTACTGCGGCGATTACACCACCTGCAGGGACGCGGCCAGCAGGGCGGCGGATTACCTTAATGAAAAAGAACTGCAGCGGGGTGAACCATGAACCCGAAGATCAAAGTTATCATCAAGCGGCCGGACGAACCGCGCGGCCACGTCAGCTGGATCAGCAGCACGCTGGAGAATCTGCAGAAGACAGTCGGCGGTTACATCGAAGTGTTCCCGCTCACAGGGCACAGCGCCATCATCTGTGATGAAGAGGGTAAGTTGAAAGGAAAGCCCCTGAACTGCCGGTGCTGCGGAAGAGACTTTGTTGGGACGATCATCGTTGCCGGCTTAGACAGGGACGATTTTGCGGACGTACCGGAAGGGGCGGTGGACCTGTGGAAACATGATCTGCTGTTTTACCCGGTCCGGATCTAAAGGAGTACACCATGACACAACCAAGGAAAGAACTCCGGGAGGCCAGGCTGATGCCTTACAGGCCACCGGAAAAAGCAGAAGAGAGCCTGGAAAAAAGGCTGGCCCGGTTGATATTCCTCTGGGCTGACCAAAATCAATTATGGGAGGTGGGCAAAAATGCAGAAAATGTGGAAGACGATGACGGCAGTCTGGGTGTACGGGTGGGCGTACCTGTTCGTAATCCTGGAACTGTTGGACCGGTTGGGTGATTGGATGGCGGACCAGGTGGATCACAACGATTACCTGGCCGGGGCGATTGGGGCGTTGGCGCTGATGGCGATCCCGTACCTTATCGGCGTCATCGATATCGTTGTGAGGGGGTAGGTTATGGCGATAAACAGGGAAACGCTGCGGGGCATCAAAAAGCTCAGCAACGACAAGCTTGTGGTCTGGCTGGCCGCATACGCCAAAGAAAATTACCAGGACGGTTTTGACGAGGGCGTGGAACGGAATATGATGGCCGTCTGCCGATACCTGCATGATGGGTTCGGCTGGGGTAACACCCGCTTCCAACGCCTGATCGAGCTGGCCAGGAAAGATGTGCAGGCCATGAACGAGCAGCTGATCACCAAGCAGGAGATCCGGGACGGACTCGCTGCGGAAGGATGTAAATGTCTGAAGGAGTTGTCTCTGAAAGATGATCCTTCGCCGGATCGTTGGCGGCCGGTAACCGAAGAACTGCCGGACAATGAAGATAAAGTACTGTGTTGCACGGCGACCAAGAAAGGGCTGAAAAATCTTATCATCGGTTACTACAGCCCGGAGCAGAAGCGCTGGTGCTGCGGGATGAACAGCAACGTTATTGCCTGGCGGATCCTGCCGCCGGCATATGAAGAAAACAAGGAGTAACCACCATGACACAACAAGAGACATTGAGCGAATTCATGAACCGCCGTATGGCGGAACTGGGGCTGGGGTACAAGGCACTCACCAATGCCGGTATCGGTGGTCAGACCCAGCAGAACATCAAAATGGGCATTC
>JAFSPK010000023.1:0-12055 GCA_017443005.1 Acidaminococcaceae bacterium | reverse complement strand
GACATCATTAAGCTCTGCGCGATCCGCATCGGTTAATTCAATAACATATTTGTATGACGGCATAGTATTTCCTCCCAGTATGTTCTGGGAATAGTATACCGTACAAATAAAGTTTATGCAAGTTTTAGATGTAACAAAATACTAGAATATCCATTTGGTGCATTCACATTAAATAGGGTCGTGTAAACCTTAGAAGCAAATCCGTAACACTGTCCGCTACCAGTATACTTAGTATTGTTCTTATATCCATTAAGATTTTGACTAAGATATTGCATTCGATTAGTTACTATCTGATTTCTTGACACAGGCTGAACAATTGGATTCTTTATAGGTTTTTCTAAGCAATCCCAATACGGAACCCAGCCCATCTTATAACCGCCACTATTAACTTTATACACAATCTGCCATACATCACCCAAATTTGAAACTACCCAAAGATCTTCATTGTCCGAAACAGAACCAATCTCCCCTTTATAAGAATAATTTTTATAAACTTTTACCCTATAAGTGGGTGACATTCTTTCTAACGTTCTAAAACTAGGATTATTAAGTAAATCATCAATTCTAAACCATTTTGGAATTCTTCTATTGCCTACCGGATATGTGCCCTTGGCCCAACCATCGCTACGAATTTGACTGACAATAACATAATCTCCTGGATCAATCCAGCCCTGTGCAGCGCCACCCGCCGAATTATAACAAGTGACTTTTTTTGTTGCATAGGTATACAACGGAACCATGTGGGAAGGTATCCGGCCAGCCTCAGCAATCATTCCTAACCCCAAGCTCGCAATCAATACGGCTCCGCAAATTGCAGCTTTCATCATTTTTTTCATAATTTACTATCCTCTTTTTAAAAATCGTTTTTGCAGGAGTAATCTGCGTAACCCTGAAAAATATTAGTAGATACTAATTACTGTTTACCTTAATTATAGTTAACTTTATAAGAATCGTCAAACAATTTAGTCACAATATGTGAACATCGTTTTCTTGCGCTGCATAACACGTAATAATTATATTCGCAAATAGCGAATATAATTGAAATACAAAGTGGCAACCAGGAATTATATCATGTAACTGCGGGCATTAGGTCAACGCATAGGGCATAGGACAACATCGGCTTCACATTAGACTATGGTTTCTTTTCCTCTTTCAAATCAAATATGAATAAAATAATTTCCTTTTCTCTTGGGTCTTTAGATTCCTTTTCATCAGTTTTGTTTTTTCGCCGCTCGCCCTGTAGTTTTTTCATGACAACTTCCATTGTCACACCCGCGTTTCTGTATCGTTTCTGCAACTGTTCTTCAGAAACCCTGTAGAAAAGAGACAGATTGGAAAGAAACACCAGTACATAAATGGTTATGGTGTAAAACCGAGTGAAAATCGCTGCCGCTTTTTTCACATCGGTTATCATGGTAACGGTAATGCCCTGCAAATTGTATTTGTAAATAGCGTCCTCTAACAATGTGGGTCGCACATACCTATTCACTATCAACTCAGTTTTATCCTGATTGCTTACAACCAGGATAAAAATTTCCCGCAGTACCTTGGGCATGCTGTCATAGTCGCCGTTTCTAATCGCTTCGAAAAATTCTTTTTCAATTACCATGTTGGCATTCCCCCTTTTCATGAGTTAAAAAAGCTATCTTCGTAGCATCTGGCGGCCTTGCGGCCGCCAGCTCGCTTTCCTGCGTCGCTTATTCTTCAAAAATATTGCCCAGATCTGCGATAAAATCTTCCAAATCTTCTTCTTGTTCCCTCGCAGCCTGTTCTTCCTGCCGTTTCTGCTCCGCTTCTTCTTTGGCG
This sequence comes from Acidaminococcaceae bacterium, assembly GCA_017443005.1. Taxonomy (GTDB): domain Bacteria; phylum Bacillota; class Negativicutes; order Acidaminococcales; family Acidaminococcaceae; genus Succiniclasticum. The sequence goes on along the minus strand of JAFSPK010000023.1, from coordinate 10,249 downwards.
GCTGCTTTGGACACTTTCAGCATTTCCTGCTCTTCTTTAGCCACGGCATCGGAAACCTTCAGCATTTCCTTATAAGTTGCATCCGCAAAAATGTCATAGCTTTTCGTTAAGATCGGGTACCGCCCCCGCTCGAAGAAGTATTCCTGCCCCAGAGGCATGTTTAGCACGTCAAGCAGCGGAGCGTCAGCCCGGCGGCTGATCTCATCCGCGCTGCTCAGGTCGTTGCTCCCAAGGTACACGAGCCTGTCGCAGTTGTTACACACGGTTATAGCTGATGCGGAACCGTATGTATGTTCCAGCTGGCTCAGGCTCTGCAGCAGAATCGTGGTGGAAATGTTCTTCTCCCGCATGATGGAGATCATGTCCGGGAAGCCTTGGATTGGGCTTGTAGAGAAGTCGTCGCAGATGATGTTCACCGGGTGGGGAAGCCTGCCATCGTCCTGCCGTTCTGCCAGTTCGTACAGGTTTTTGAACAGCTGGCTATATAGTAACGTCGCAAAACGCCGGTGAGCCGTGCTGACCGGACTCATGCAGATGAACAGCGCGGTGTTCTTTTGCAGCAGCCATTCCGCTTCAAACTGCTTCCCGTTTTTCAGGAAACTGCGGATGTCTGTTGTGAACACGCTGTCTACCGGCGTGCGCATGCTGGATACGATGCACCGCGCTGTAGTATTGGCCAGGTTGGTAAAAGTGTTCCAGGTACCTAACACGGATGTGTTATGGGTCAGCTTCGGCAGCCACCTTGAAATCTTTCCCTGCACTGTGTCACTGTAATACATTTCCCCATCCTGGTTATCTACCGGCACAAACCGGAATTCATCCAGCAGTTCCAGCACGTCGGCCATGCCGCCTTTGCCCTGTGTATCCCGCAGCACGTATTCCATCAGGCATTCCAAAACTCCGCAGGCCGATTCATCCCAGTATGGGTCTTTTGCCGTAGAGCCGATATTTGGGTCTTTGTACACGATGGCGCGGCACAGATCCCGCAAGTCCGCCATGTTCCGGCACTGTTTCATTGGGTCGTAGCCCGCTTCGCTGTTTTCCGGCTGGCTGATGTCCAGGATGGTTACGTTCATGTGCCGCGCTTTCTTCAGGTAACGCGCCACTTGCATCATGAGGGTGCGCTTCGTAAAGATGGCGACCGGGTTGGTGTATTTGGAATGAAGCAGCATGGGAAGACTTATTCCAGTGGTCTTGCCGGAGCCGCTGCCGCCAATCACCATGATATTGTTGTTGAGACGCGTTTCAAAGGAGTTGGTTGAGACGTAGCATTGCGGGTCTGCCCCCAGCCGGTACACATCGTACCGGCTGCTGCGGGGTTTGTTTCTGGTTACGGTTCTGTTCAAGGTTTTCGCTAAGGATTTGGTTTGCGTTGCGGTGTTGGTCTGCGTCATGCTATTCCCCCTTCCTTTAACATAGCGCTGAAGTCTTTCACGGCGTCCGCAAGGCCGAAGTCAACGGCCTCCTGCGCCGTAAAGTAGTGGTCGGTTTTGGTGATCTCGGATATTTCTTCCGGCGTCCTGCCGGTGTGCAGGGCCAGTATGGCTTCCATATCCTGCTTGGTTTTCAGCAGGGAGTCGGAAATGGTCTGGATGGTAGTGGTTTTCCCTCCGATGCCGAAGGGTATCAAAGGTTCGTGCAGCATGATTTTGCTGTGGGGCAGGATGTAGCGCCCGTGGCTGCCGCTGGCGAAAAGGACGGCTGCCATACTGTAGGCCTTGCCTATGCAGTACATTTTTACCGGTGCCGGGGTCTTGCTGAGTACGTCGTAAATCAGCATGCCTGCGTCGATGCTGCCGCCGGGCGAGTTGATGAACAGGTGGATGGGGTCGGTTGCGTTTTCATGAAGCAGGTAAAATACCTGCTTCGTGAATTCCAGCGCAGCCTGGTCGTTAATTTCATCTGTGATGAACAGGATACGTTTGCTTCTGAGGCTTGCTTCGATGGAGATTGTCTCTAATCCATTGCGGTTTCTTACGATTGTGTTCATGCGTTTTCTCCTTTTTCAGCTTGAATGAGAGTGTTGGATGATTGAAAGAAATTCTCAGGGATTTGTGTTTGTCGCTTCATCAATCTTCGCAAATACCCTGCTGTCGGTCTTCGCATGCCGTTCCGTTAGTTTCAGCACGCTCGCGCATTACGGTCGTCGCGCCCTTACGGGGCTCTCGTATGTGACAGGGTTTGTTTAGAATTGATGGTATTTAGTTTTCAAGGTTCAACTGCCTTCGTAGACATCTTAAGCGTCATCCGCTAGGGCTGCCGTAAGGCTGGGAACTTAAATTTTTACCTGCCGCGCCCTTTTTAGGGCGCAAAAAACTTCGGATCAGGTAACGCCGCAAAGTTTCCAGGATTTCTGCCCTGCATCGCCTGCCTCTGGTTCTGTTAACTGGTTATAACTAACCCGTTATCATCCTCATTGGCTGCAACGCAGAAGCCGCTTTCCTGTTTTCTCTTTGCCGTTACTTGATCCGAAGTTTTGTTTTGATGCGTCCCTCGCTTTCGACTTTAAGACACTTACTGTTAAACTTCTATTTTCAGCTTCTCAATTCTACAAAACATTTTATGATTTGTCAATAATTTAATCCAAATTTATGTTTTTTATGTGTTTTTTAAATTAAGTTTTAAAATTTTCGTTTTTTGTTCATTTTCCTCCAAATATTTTATCAGCCAACAGTCACGAGGGTTTTAATTCTACATTTTTTTACAAAATCCTTCTGCAAAAAATAATTTTTTTATAAAATTTCATTATTGCTCAACCTATCAACGAGAGCTATATGCTTTTCAAGGCTGTTTACAAGCTATTGTTAATTCCATATGTACTGTTACGCTGGGTTTATTATTCCCCATAAAGCTTTGCAATCACCATTTCCATGCGTTCCCTTGCAGCAGCATTATCAGAATGCACTATTATTTTGTTGGGAAGCTGAAAGGTGTCGTCTTCGTAAAATTGCTCTTCCAGCCAGTCAAGAACTGTGTAACCTTCCGCTTCGCCTTCCCCAAGGTCGTTGTCAAGGGAAAGTACGTCTATTTCCGTGCCGTTTGCCTGGCAGTCCTGTATTAATTCAATTGTTTCCTGCACGGTGTATGTGCGCTCAAAGCCCTTTGGCGTGGGCCGTAGATCGTCTAAAAAAATCAAAATGCTCATGGTGGGATACCTTCCTTGTATTGATTTGTAACGCAAAATAATTATATCATTCCATTTCCAAAAAGAAAATTACGCAACGGCGGGCAAGGCATAAGCAAAACGTTTTTGCGATACCTTACCCGCCGTTGCATTTTATTTTACACACTTTAACGCCTGTATTTCTCCACCAGCAAAGCCAGCCTTTTCGCCAGCTCTTTTGTCATGCCTTCCTGTTCCATCTTCCATATCCAGTTACCGGAAGGTGTCCCCGGCGTATTCATACGGCAAGAGGAAGGCAGCCCTAACACATCCTGCAAAGGTACAATAACCGTTTCAGCCCGGCGGCTGTACAGATATTCAATCAGGGACCAGGTATCCGGTTCTTTGCCGCAAAGGCTGCGCAGCTGGTTACGAAGTTCCGGCGAAACTTCTTCTTCCAGCCAGCCCCGCAGCGTGTTGTTGTCGTGGGTCCCGGTATAGGCCACGCAGTTGGGTTCCGTGGCAAAGTCGGTAATTCCGTCAGGGCGGTGCTGCAGATGGAACTGCAGGATTCGCATCCCCGGCAGCCCCAGTTCGTTTTTCAGCTGATACACGTCTTCGCTGATCTGCCCCAGATCTTCCGCCACCATTTGCAGGTCAGGCAGCTCTTTCCGCAGCGCCAGGAACATTTCCCTGCCTTTAGCCGGTTTCCAGCTGCCGGTAGTGGCATCCTTTTCCCCTTTGGGAACCGCCCAGGCTGCCGCGAACCCCCGGAAGTGATCAACCCGGACCATATCGGTGAACTGGGTTATAGCACGGAACCGTTCTTTCCACCAGCGGAAGCCGTCTTTTTCCATTACGTCCCAACGGTAGAGGGGGTTTCCCCATATCTGCCCGGTAGCACTGAAATAATCCGGCGGCACCCCGGCCACTTCCTCCGGATAACCTTCTTCATCAAGATAAAAGTATTCCGGATGAGCCCAGCAGTCCGCACTGTCCGCCGCCACAAAGATCGGCATGTCGCCTAATATAGAAACACCTTTTGCGTTGGCATATGATTTGATATCCTGCCAGGCACAGGCAAAATTAAATTGCTTCCATTTGTATCTTTCTATTTGTTGCTCCAGCAGCCTGCCATATTTTTTTAACGCAGCCGGCCGGCGTGTACGTATGTCTTCAGGCCATTCCTGCCAGGGCTTATGAAAATGATCCTGCAGTGCCCGGAACAGGGCGTAGTCCGGCAGCCAGTAACTGTTTTCCCGGCAAAAAGCAATATATCTTTTCTGTTTTTCTATCGCTATTGTTTCGGTTTTGCCGCTCAACGCATTTTTGGATATGTCTTTGTGATTTTCCGCAAATACTGCACCGACGTCCTTATTTTCATTTTCTTCCGCAAACAGCGTTTCGTGTCCCGCAAAAGCCGATACGGATAAGTACGGCGAATTGCCCAGGCCCGGCGGATTCAGGGGAAGGAGCTGCCAGATTTTCTGCCCGGCTGCCGCTAAAAAGTCGATCCATTCTTTGGCCGCTGCTTTCTTCTCTGCACCCGTTTCACCCCATAAAGAAGTAGGATGCAGCAAAATTCCTGCCTTCCGTAAATCCGTCCTGTTTCCGTTCCCGGCCGGTAGGATTTCAGTCAGGCCGCCTGCCTTTTCCGGCACGGTTGTATCCGCTTCTTCACATTTGTAAATCTGCTGGCCCAGCGGGGGCAGCGTCACCGTAAAAATGCCGTTGACCACGGGAACCGGTTCGGCAGATACCGGACCCACTGACTGCAATTCCCCAAAGGCCAGTTCCCCGGTGTAGACGCGCACCGTACGGGCCTGTGTCCCCCGGTTCAGCATCACGAAAAACAAGCCGTCCTCTGCCGGTTTTCCGAAAACATCTTTTCCGCCTTCAATAGAACGGGCATAAATATATACATCGCCTTCCGCGTAAACGGGAATCATCCGTCCCGTCCGCAGGGCGTCGTATTTTTTCCGCAGCCGGATAAAATCACGGCAGTATGCCTGCAGTGTTTTGTTTTCCCGGCCCCAGGGATAAGGCCGCCGGTTGTCCGGATCCTTGCCGCCCCGCAGCCCGGATTCGTCGCCGTAATAAATACAGGGCATCCCCGGCAGCGTCATCTGCCAGGCCCAGAGTACGAGCAGGCGGCGTTCGCCTATGCCCAAATTAGAAAACTCTGCCGATACTTTAGGCGAAACCTTTTTGGTTGCTAAACGATTGTCGCTTATAGTATCGGTTATATTTTCATTTCCCGTCTTTCCGGCAATATCCCCCTGATTGATATCACCGGCAGCTTTACTATTTTTTTCTTTATCATCATTTTCGTCCAGCACCGACAGGATCCGTTCCACATCATGGCTGCCTGCCAGGTTCAGCATGGCGTAGAAGTTTTCTTTCGGATAGTTTTCCATCTGCTGCAGATACAGCGTGTTGGTATGGCCCGCGTCAGACCGGCCCAGCAAAAAGTCCAGCATCAGCCGGCGCAGGACGTAGTTCATCACACTGTCCAGCTTGCCGCCGCACAAATAAGCCCGCTGTTTGCTGTAGCTGATTTTATTGGAGGCGTCCTCCCAGACTTCGCCGATCAGCGCAGCCTCCGGATCGCTTTTTTTCAGTTCACTGTAAAATGCCGTCAGGAATTCGTCCGGCAGTTCGTCCGCCACGTCCAGACGCCAGCCGATGATGCCGGCTTTCAGCCAGTGCTTCAGCACGCTGTCTTTCTCTTTGATTATAAAATCCTGATAACCGCTGTCCGTTTCGTCCACTTCCGGCAGGCTCTTATCCCCCCACCAGCAGCTGTATTCTTCCGGATATTTTTTAAACTGATACCAGGAATAATACGGAGAATTTTTTGACTGATACGCCCCGGTTCCCGGATAATTTCCCTGCCGGTTAAAATAAATGCTGTCGTCCCCCGTATGGCTGAATACCCCGTCCAAAATGATACGGATGCCATATTCTTTCGCTTCTTTACACAGGTTAGAAAATTCCTCTTCCGTTCCCAGGAAAGGATCGATTGTTTTATAGTCCCCAGTATCGTAATGATGGTTGCTGCGGCTCGCGAAAACAGGATTCAGATACAGGCAGGTGATGCCCATATCCGCAAGGTAATCAAGCTTTTCCCGGATCCCTTCCAGAGTGCCGCCGAAGAAATCGAAATACAGGATATTGCCCGCAACCGGGTCTTTGATGTAGCGGGGCCGGTCGTTCCAGTTTCCGTGCAGCAACGCGTCGGGCTTGCCGCCGAATTGGGACAACGGCACATTCCCCCGGTTGAACCGGTCCGGGAAGATCTGGTACACTACGGTGTCTTTCATCCATTCCGGCGTGGCAGCGCCCCGGTCATACACTGTGATCTGGTACGAGGGTGGCTCCTGTTCATACTGCTGGCCCCAGCCTCCCAGCTGTGCGGTATTGTTGCCGTAATAATATGTTCTTTCCTGTGTCTTAACAATAAAATAATACCAGAGCAGGCAGCCGCTTTTCGGCGCAGTGATCCGGCAGGCATAACGGCGTTTTTCCCTCACCTCTTTCGTTGCGGGAATACAGGATGCAACCGGTGTTTTTATTTTTTCCTGCCGAAGGGCGTCTGTTACGATTTTTGTCGGCGCTTCATCAATACCGGCACCATCTGGCACAGATGCAACTTCTTTTGCAGAAAGCGTTTCCTCTTTCTCTGTCTGCAACTGCTTGCGTTTCCAGACTTCGGGCTGCATTGCAACCAGCGTTTCCACGGCGCCCTCCTGCCACAACCGCAGGATGACCTTCTCCGTTCCGTCCCCTTCCACATCACAGCGCAGCGTAACGGCAGAGCCGGCCTCCACGGCGCCAAAGGGATAACGGTATATTGTGTTTCTTGAATCATGAGTGATTACGGGCTTCATAAAACTAACATCGTCCACCAGCAACTCTCAGCGGACTTCCTTTCCCCCGGATACTTCCGGGCCTTTGGTTTTTCCTGTTTACAGAAAAAGCGAAAGTGTTCCCGCTTTTCAGAAATCACTTTCGCTTAATCGTTTCATTACTGGTCTTCTTTCTTTTTGTTTTTAGTACCGGGTTTACGTCCCCGTTTTTTCGGAGCGGCTTCTGCAACAGCTTCTTCTGTTACGGCAGCGCTTTTCTTTGCCGTTGATTTTTTCGTTGTGGTTTTTTTGGCTGCTGTCTTTTTAGCCGGAGTCTTTTTTACTGTTTCCTTTTTTTCCTCCGTCTTTTCCGCGGATTTCTTTTTGGCAGTAGTTTTTTTTCTCACAGTCTTTTTAACAGCAGGCTCTTCCACAGGTTCCGGTGCTTTTACCTGCTCTGTTTCAACGGCATCTTCCGCAACAGATACAGTTCCCGTTTTTTCTTCAGCCATTGTTTTCGTTTCAGCTACTTCTGTTACAGTTTCTTCCGCTGCCTCTTTTTCAACTTCCCGAACAGTTTCCGCCACAACCTCTTCCTTTACCGGCTGAGGCGTTTCTTCTGTCTTTTCAGCTGCTTCACTTTCCTCTGCTACCGTTTTTGCAACAACTTCTTCAGCAACTGTATTTTCTTCTGCTGATTCGCCTTTCACCGCCTGCAGAATCTCTTCCTCCACTTTTTCAACCTGTTCTTCCGTTACGGGCTCCACCGTAATTGTATCCCCGGCTATCCTGGCATACAGATCCGCATAGGCCTGTGCAGACCGGTTCCAGCTGTTATCGCTGTGCATCGCATTGGACACGATCTTTTCCCACAAGGGTTTTTCCTCATAGCAGGTCAGAGCCCGTTTTATGGTAAATAACAATTCATGGGCGTTGAAGTTGGCAAAGCTGAAGCCGTTTCCTTCCGGGGTAGTGTATTTGTCGAAATTGATCACGGAATCTTTCAGGCCGCCGGTCTCCCGCACGATGGGAATCGTTCCGTAACGCATGGCGATCATCTGGCTGAGGCCGCAGGCTTCATACCGGGACGGCATGATGAACATATCCGCCCCCGCGTACACCCGGCGGGCCAGTCCTTCATTAAACAAGATATTGACAGAAACGCTGCCCGGATGGCGCCAGGCCAGTTCACGCAATGCGTTGGCATATTCTTCGTCGCCGGTGCCGACGACAACCAGCTGAAGCTGTTCCTCCATCAGCTCATCCATGATATGCATGACCAGGTCCAGTCCTTTGGCTTCCACCAGGCGGGTGATCATGGCCAGCACCGGAATCTCCCGGTTCACCGCCAGCCCCAGTTCCCGCTGCAGGGCTTCCTTGGCCAGAGGCTTTTTCACCAGCACGTTAGATGCGTCAAAGCAGACAGGAATGTTCGGATCGGTTTCCGGATCATATTCCTTTTCATCCAAACCGTTTAAAATGCCGCTGATCTTGCCGGCGCACAGCGCCACATAATCTTCCAGCCCCTCACCGAAGTACGGGTAGGTAATTTCTTCCGCATAGGAAGGGCTTACGGTGGTAATAAAGTCAGCATAACACATGCCGGCTTTCATGAAGTTCACGTTGCCGGCGTTTTCAATGTTGCCGTTATACAACAGGCGCAGGGGCATCCCCAACACATCTTCCACGATTTCCCGGCCGAATACGCCCTGGTATTTCAGGTTGTGGATCGTGTAAATGTTTTTCATTCCCTGATAGAACGGATCCTGCATGAAATCTTCTTTCAGGTAGGCGCCCAGCAGACCGGTGTGCCAGTCATTGGTGTGGATCACATCCGGTTTGAAATCGATGTAGTGCAGCATGGCAAGCGCCGCTTTGGCAAAATAGGCAAAGCGTTCCGCGTCGTCATCGTAGCCATACAGTTTTTCCCTTTTGAAATAATACTCATTGTCAATAAAATAAACGGGGATACCGTCCTGTACCAGCTTTTTTACACCCAGATACTGGTTGCGCCAGGACAAGTCCACCGAGCCTTCGTACACCGTCTCCATCTCATTTTTATAGTCTGCGCCGATTCCCTCATAGTTGGGAATCACCAGGGCCGGTTCCACCCCCAGGGCCTGCAGCGCTTTGGGCAGCGCGCCCATAACGTCGGCCAGGCCGCCGGTTTTGATAAACGGAGCTGCCTCCGATGCTACAAATAAAACTTTCATTTTTTAATTCCACCTTTCTTTGAACGAATCGGAAGGACCTGCGTTTTTTCCGCTTTGCTTTCGCCCTTCTTCTTCCTTGATGTTTTTTTCTTTTTGAAATTTATATACAGCACTGCCAGTGGCGGCAGTGTAAGGGTAATCGACTGTTCTTTGCCGTGACAGGGGACGGCTTCGCTCTTTACGGGTTTCGGGTTGCCCACGCCGGAGCCGCCGAATTCATGATTGTCGCTGTTGAAAATTTCCGAATAGATTCCTTCTTCTTCCACACCGATCCGGTAATCCCGCCGGACTTCCGGTGTAAAGTTGCAGACGATGATCGTCCGGTCTTTCTCTTCCCTGCCTTTCCGGTAAAAACTGATGACGCTGTTGTCGGTATCGTCACAGCTGATCCAGTTAAAGCCCTGCCAGTCGTAATCGATCTGCCAGAACTCCGGATGCTTATTGTAAAACAGGTTCAGCGCTTTCACATACCGCTGCATCTCCTGATGGGCAGGATAATCCAGCAGGTGCCAGTCCAGGCTGTCATCGAATTTCCATTCAATAAACTGGCCGAATTCGCCGCCCATAAATAACAGTTTTTTCCCCGGATGGCTCATCCAGTATCCGTAAAACGCCCGCAGGCCGGCAAACTTTTTCCAATAATCTCCCGGCATCTTGTCCAGCAGGGAATGCTTTCCGTGTACCACTTCGTCGTGACTTAAGGGCAGGATGAAATTTTCCGCAAAAGCATAGTACAGGGAAAACGTAATTAAATTCTGGGAACCTTTCCGGAACAGGGGATCCATGGACATATACTTCAGCATGTCGTTCATCCAGCCCATGTTCCATTTATAATTGAAGCCCAGTCCGCCCTTGTCCGCCGGTCCGGAGACCATGGGCCAGGAGGTGGATTCTTCCGCGATCATCAGGGCCTGGGGAATATTTTTAAATACCGCTGTATTGAGTTTGCGCAGAAAGTCCACGGCCTCCAGGTTTTCCCGGCCGCCGTATTTGTTAGCCTGCCACTCTCCCTGTTTTTTCCCGTAATCCAGGTACAGCATGTTGGCTACCGCATCGATCCGCAGCCCGTCCAGGTGGAACTGTTC
>JAFSPK010000022.1:0-7605 GCA_017443005.1 Acidaminococcaceae bacterium | reverse complement strand
CTCCCTTGCGACTGGGGAGGCGATTACTCCGTCCCTTACGGACTGCTCTATGCCAAAGAGCCTGCGGCGCACGTCAGGGAGTTTGTGGAGATTATGACAAGTTTGATAAAAGAACAAACAACATTTTGATTTTACAGCCGCCTCTCCGTTCCATCCCGAAACACCACCGTCAGCCGCTTGTCCACGCCCACCGTCACATAATCCACCATGCAGCCCCAGAGCCGCTCGTTGAACTCTGCCACAAACTCGGTCTGTTACTATCGCGACACATCCTCGTAGATTCCACCAACTAACCACTTATTGGTATGCTCAATAATCCACATAATCTCTTCGTCAAAAATCGCATCTCGCAGAAATGAAATGCAACACAACAACGGGAAAGGCATCGCCAACCTTCCCCGCAGTTGTGTTTACTGCTTAGCTATTTATTTGGCATTATATCCGCCATCAATACTTAGGATAGCTCCCGTAATAAATTTGTTCTCATCGGATGCAAGGAAGAAAATTCCATTTGCAATATCTTCCGGTCTTCCTAATCTGTTCATAGGGTGAATCGCTTCTATGCCTGATACATCGTAAGTCCCAGCATCAATAGCATTTTGCAGGATATCCGTTTTGATGGCTCCCGGTGCTACTGCATTGATACGTATTCCCTGCTGTGCATAATCAATGGCTGCCCCTTTCGTCAGACCGACCACCGCATGTTTGGTCGCGTTATATTGCGCCGTTGCGTATAACCCATTAAGTCCCGCGATGGAGGCTAGGTTTACAATAGAGCCGCCATTTGTTTTTAGCATTTCTTTTATCGCATATTTCATTCCATAGTAGACACCCATTACATTCGTATCAAGCATTTGTTTCAAATCATCCGATTCGGTTTCTGCCAATACAGCATTTCCTAAAGAGATTCCGGAGTTATTGACCATAACATCTAATTTTCCATATTTGGCAACCGTTTCTTTTATCAGGGCCTCTACTTGTCCTTCGTTTCTGACATCCAATACCTGGAAATCTACTTCCAGTCCTTTCGCCTTGAATTCATTTTTTACAGCCGTTTCTTTTTTTGCATCACGGCTCGTAATGACAACATTATAGTTGTTTTCGGCAAATTTTATCGCAGTTGCCTTACCGATTCCTGTTGTCCCTCCAGTGATAATTACTGTTTTCCTTGACTTAGCTTCCATTTTTGTTCCTCCCTTTATTAAACAATCATTCACTTATTATACTAAAGAATAACCGCATTTTTCAGCGGTTATTCAATATGGAATCTACACTAACCCAAATCAATGGCTTAAAATCATCAGCCGAATATGGCTTCTTTTGCAAATCATACTCTTTCATAAGCCAGAGTATGGGGGCAAACAGGAATGCGTTAATCTCGCTGACGTTCTGTGCTTTCAAAAGCCTTTGGCTCAGTGCCTCCTCATACAGAACCAGCATAGGCTTGGTGTAATACTCGGCGACTTTTGTAGCTTCCTCTGACAGATACTCAGGATTGTCCTGCAAGGCTAGGACAAAATTGGCCTCACGAGGATGCTCGCAGAATCTCCGGACAAAATGAAAGACGCAATGGAACAGGCGTTCACGCATAGTTGTGCCTTGCTCAATACTTTCTTTCAGCCCCTCATCAAAAAGCTGCTTGACATCAATATATATCTTTGAAATCATGTCCTCCTTGTTTTCAAAGTAGACATAGGCCGTTGCGGTACTGACCTTGACCCTTTTGGCAATCTTGGAAAAGGCCAGTCCTGCTAACCCTTCCTCCGTTACAATATCAAAGACAGCCTGAACGATTTTGTTGCGTTTCTCTTCATCGATTGTTCTCATGGTGTTAATAATAAATGTTCATTCAGTAATTGTCAAGTGTTCTCTATAAAAATTGGGAAATGTATTTTACATTTTTACCCCCTCATCCCCGTCCCATCCCGGAACACCACCATCATGCAGCCATCCGCGCCCACCGTCATATAGTCCACCATACAGCCCCACAGCCGCTCGTTGTACTCCACCACAGGCTCCTCCTGCGCCCGAAGTATCTTGATGAACCCCGCCAACCTCTCGCTCTTGGCTGACCGCTGGGCGATGGCCTCCGTCACCTCATCGAACCGTGCCTTGGCCTTTTCGTACCGCTCCACCAAGCCGTTGTAGCGTTTCTGGTACTCCCCCTGGTCTTGGGCAATCCTCGCGTTCTCGGCAATGCAGTTCTGGGTCATCTCCACCAGCACCGCCAGCTCCTGCCCCAATGAGGTTTTCTCCTGCTCCAACTCCGTAGTGTCACAGAGGGTTTGCCGGACGAGCCGGGCATTGGCGGCAATCTCCTCCCGTTCCGTCACCAGCTTGTTGAAGGCCGTGACAAAGGCTGCCTTGATTTCCTCCTCCGTCACATGGGGCGTTTGGCACTTATGCCCATCGTACTTCTTGTTGCAGCGGTATATGACCCGCCTGTACTTATCCGTGCTGTGCCAGACCTTAGATGAATTACATGATTTAGTACAACTGTTAGTTGACCGAGTTATCGTCTATAAAGACTATATCGAGATTACTTTTAACCTTATTTCAGGAATTAACCAGAATGAAAATATGAAAACGCATGTTAAAGTGAGTAGAGAAATGCTTCGTTCACAATCTTGGAAAAAGCAAAACTAAATAAATAAACAGAAAACCCCATCAGCATAACCGCTGATGGGGTCTGTATTTAAGACACTACCTTTGCAAAAAGTGTCGAGGGTTCTAATGGTGGAGATGAAGAGGTTTGAACTCTCGACCTTACGGATGCGAACCGTACGCTCTCCCAGCTGAGCTACATCCCCACTAAAAGATTACTCTACTATATTACGCCAACTCGCAAAAAAAAGCAAGAGAAAATTCCGGGTATTTGCTAAAAATTACAGCGCCGGTTTGAAGACGAGGGAAAGGATCAGTAAAATGACCGGCTGATGCAACAAATAGACCAACAGAGAATGCTGCCCTAGCGTTTCCAGCACGGGAATGCCTTTGGTAAAAACAGCAGGCAGGCCGGACAGACCTTTTGCTTCCCGCCGCCGGAGGAGATTTCGGCACAAAAAATATCCTTTTATAAACAAAAAGTACCAGGGAATAAAGGAAAAGTAGTCTGCGGAAGAAAAATTTTTATCCTGCAGGCCCAAAAAGCTTCCCAGCAATCCATGTTCATACAGAAAATCCGGCAGCCGGCAGAGAATTATCGTTTCAAAGCCCAGGTTTCCGTCATTGATGTTGCGAAAAATGAAAAGCAGGATGGTGCTGCAAAGCAGCCCCGCTTTTGCCGGAATTTTTCGGAACAGCGGGCCCAGCCAGGCAGTCAGCATGATGGAAAATCCAAGAAAGAACAGTACGCCGAAGATGATTTTTGACTCCGGCGCAAAAACCAGAGTCGCTGCCGTCACCAATAAACCGGAAGCCATGATTGTCAGCCCCCGTTTGCAGACAGAAGACAAGGTATGTTCATCCCGTTTCAGCCCCTGGCAGAATCCGCTGACAAAAATAAACAGCCAGCAGATGCTTTGTTGCCAGAGATATCCCTGGGTTTTCATGAACCAGGGCCAGTCGAATCCGTACATGTGCACCAGATCCCAGCAGATATGGTACAAAATCATGCTCACCAGAGAAAAACCCCGCAGCGTGTCCAGTAATCGATAACGCATGAAACCGTTCCTACCCTTTACATCTTTTTGTAAAATTGATTTATGTAATTATATCACAATCCGCCATAGTTTGTGTAAGGAAACGACAGAGTAAAGCAATGCCGATAACGTGATATTAATGAATTGTCATAAAGATGTGTGATGTCATAAAGATGTGTGATTATCTTGCTGACATGGATGTGTATTCCCGCTCCTTTCTAAATTAAAACAGCCCCAAGGTTTTACGCCCGGGGCTGTTCTTATTAAAATTTTTATTAAAACTGACGTGCTATCATTTTACTAACATGCTATCAGCTGATAGCATTACGCTTGGTAGATAAATACGGAGCCGCGGGTTAAAAGATACGAATTGATGGGTTAATCATCATTTCATTAAAACGACAGTAAAATTAAAATACTGTCAAATTTTGGTTGACGTGGTTCTATGAAATGGTTATACTTGTATTAACAAAAGATTGGCAGTAAATTAAGATTACTGTCAATCTTAGGAAAGGAGGTTCAAAATATGGAAGCTATAAGACCGATACCTAACCAAATCAAATATCAAGAATCTTTTTCACGAAAGGAATTTATGTGTGCAATGGAGTCAGAGTATGCATTAACATATCAGGAAATTGCTTATGATTTACAAAAACGTCTGGACAATGGTTCTCTGATTCATGTAGGGTGGGGAAAATACGCACGACCTGCAAAATTGAAGTTATATCAGCATCAGTATTCGGATTTTGCAAACGAAGTCGCAGATAAAATCCTGACCTCTTTTTCTGAATTAAACTTTCAGATTTTTGAACTTACTGCCCTCAATGGTTTTATGAATCATCAGATAGCGCATAATACGGTTTTTGTTTCAGTAGAAAACGATTTAATGGAATATGTCTTTGATATGCTGCATAAAGCCTACCCTGGGCGCGTATTGTTAAAGCCGAATCTCGGTCTATATTTCAGATATCTGCAGGATAATGAAATTGTTGTTATCCGGCTTCCGTCCGGTTCTCCCAAAGGATTAAATCAGCCATGGATGAGCCGTTTGGAAAAGATCCTGGTAGATATACTGACCGATAAGTTAATTAGTGTGATTGTACCTGATGGGGAAAAAGAGAATATCCTTACTGAATCTGTCCATAATTATTATTTAGATAAGGGCGCAATGCTTCGGTATGCCAGAAGAAAAGGTGCAGAGAAAAAACTAACGCAAATGCTTGCTGCTTATGGAAAGGCGGATATACTATGATTTCCAGAGAAAACTACAAAGAAGCCCACATTCGTGAACTTCAAGCATCCAGTAAGGGTGATCCAGGGTTAATTGAGCGAACATTATATGCGTTTGGTTTGTTAGAAGCTTTGCGACAGGTAGGAATGGATTTTATCTTTAAAGGCGGAACCAGTCTGTTACTGCTTCTCCCAAAACCCAGGCGGTTATCAACTGATATCGATATTGTGGTTGATCCGGGTACGGATGTTGATGGCTTTATAGAAAAAGCTTCTCACATTTTCCCTTTTTTAGAAAAAGAAGAACAGCTACGGCTAGGAAATAATCAAATTGTAAAACGGCATTTCAAGTTTACTTACAATTCACCTGTACGGAAAGGCCCTTTATATATCCTGTTGGATGTGCTTTTTGAAGAAAACCATTATGAACGATTGATTGAAAAGGAAATAGCAAACGAACTCTTGATTTCAGAGGGTAAAAACCTGACTGTTAGCCTACCGTCTGTAGACTGCATGCTTGGAGACAAACTGACTGCATTCGCTCCATATACTACCGGAATCCCTATCAGGCAAAATAAAGACATGGAAGTGATAAAGCAGTTCTATGATATCAGCACTTTAATAGACTCGATTGAAAAGTTTGAAGATGTAAGAAAAACTTACTTTTCCGTTTCTAAAGCGGAACTTGGGTATAGAGGGAATACCTTTACGCCTGAACAAGCGTTGAATGATACCATACAGGCTGCGATCTGCATTGGTTCAAAAGGGAAAGTAGCGCCTGACGATTTTCCTTCTTACATCAAAGGAACTAGAGACATCGTTAATCACATTTATGAACGTGGTTTCAGTATGGAAGTCGCTTCTTTGTTGGCTCCTAAAGTTATTTATTTGGCAACGTGCCTGTTGACAGGAAGCAATTTTGAAATCATTGGTAATACGGATATACGAAGCGAAGCTTTGTCGCAGGCTGATTTAAAAACAATGAAGAACTTTAAAAAGATACGAACTGATGGATATGGCTATTTAATACTTGCAGACAAGCTGTTAAGCGAATACAGGAATAATCAGTAATGGTGATAAGAAACTTCCATAATTTGGTAGATCATGTTATAATAAGTTGAACTGTGATTATTGTTATGCCTGGATAAGTTTCCATAGTATCTTGTATGTTAATTCAATAAAAAATTACTGATACCCGAAGTGATTTTTTAGCAGGAGAACCTTAAATTTCATTGATTTCTTCTAAATCAATGAAAAAAGCAAGAAAAAACCTGATTTTTAAAAACCACTTCAAACCCTTGGTACATCTGGCTTTGAGGCATTGTCGTGGGAACTTTGGGTGTCGCTTCATCTCCACCATTAGAACCCTCAACACTTTTTGCAAAGATAGTGTCTTAAATACAGACCCCATCAGCGGTTATGCTGATGGGGTTTTCTGTTTATTTATTTAGTTTTGCTTTTTCCAAGATTGTGAACGAAGCATTTCTCTGCTCACTTTAACATGCGTTTTCATATTTTCATTCTGGTTAATTCCTGAAATAAGGTTAAAAGTAATCTCGATATAGTCTTTATAGACGATAACTCGGTCAACTAAAACTGTAATAAGTTTGAAAACAGAAACTTAAAACGACAGCGCCTTCCGCAGAAAACGCTGCCGTTCTGGTTTACAATTTTTTATTTTGCCATCATCCGCGCAATCTGCTGAGCTAACGCAGCCGGGTCGTCCGGAATCATGCCGTCCAGCAGCAGAGCCTGGTCAAAGAGCAGGGCGCAGAAATCTTTAAAGTCCTGACTGTCCTTTCCCTGATCGTGGGCTTCCTGCAATTTGGCAAACAGCTTGTGTTTCGGGTTCAGTTCCAAAATACGCTGGGCCTTAAACATGGGCGCATTGGCCATGGCAAAAGCCTGCTCCATGGCAAAGCTGGGGCCGTATTCCCCGGCCACCAGGCAGACGGCGCTGTCCTTCAACCGGTTGGTCAGCTTCACTTCGTTGACTTTTTCTCCCAACACTTCCTTGAAATCTTTCAGCAGGGTCTCATTGTCTTTGGCAATGTCTTCCGTTTCTTTCTTGCTGGTTTCGCTTTCCACGTCGCCCAGATCCAAATCGCCACGGCTCAGGGACTGGAACTTTTTGCCTGCGTATTCCTGCAACGCTTCCAGGCAGAACTCGTCCACCGGATCCAGCAGGAACATCACTTCAAAACCTTTGTCCTTCACCGCTTCCATCTGGGGCAGATGTTCAATGGCCTCTTTGTCTTTGCCGGTTGCATAGTAAATGGCCTTCTGGCTTTCCGGCATGCGGTCGGTATATTCCTTCAGGGTGCAGAGTTTGCCTTCCTTGCTGGTCATGAACAGCAACAGATCCGCCAGTTTGTCCTTTTTGCTGTCCGGATCGTACACACTGTTATACACGCCGGCCTTTAAGGAACGTCCATACTCGTTCCAGAATTTTTCGTATTTTTCCCGTTCTTTGGCCAGCATATCCGCCAGCTGCTTCAGGATATTTTTCTCCAGATTGCGGCCGATCACTTTGATGGTGTGGTTCTGTTGCAGCAGTTCCCGGGAAATATTCAGGGACAGGTCCGGGGAATCCACCAGGCCTTTGACGAAACGCAGATAGTCCGGCAGCAGGTCTTTGCATTTTTCCATAATAAATACGGAACGGGAGAAGAGCTGCAGGCCCGGTTCATATTCCTGGAAATACAGGTTGGCAGGCGCCTTGCCCGGAATGTAG
>JAFSPK010000151.1:0-5740 GCA_017443005.1 Acidaminococcaceae bacterium | reverse complement strand
CAGGTTGCTGGTCCGCATGATGCCGTCCCACACACTCTGGCCGGTACCGTAGCGGTTGTCAAATAAATATTTGCAGTTGCTGTCGTTGACAGCAATCATGGGGAACGCAAGCTTCCCCGCTTCTGCCAGCGCACGCAGACGGATCACGCCGGTGGTGGTCTCTTCGCTGCCGCCCCACAGTTCCGGAATCAATTCCCGGCGCGTGGTGTGCAGTTTGTTCACCAGGTCGCCGCCGTCATCCACGATCAGCTGGGGATGGGTATCCAGCGCTTTATCCAGATACATGTCGTATTCTTCATTGGTGCAGGCATGGGTGGCGAACACGGTGACACCGTTTGCCGCCAGGGCAGCCGCCACATCGTCCTGTGTGGAAAGCGGATTACTGCCGGTAACCGTCACGTTGGCACCGCAGTTTTTCAGCGTCAGCGCAAGATAGGCAGTCTTGGCTTCCAGATGAATCGTGACCACCATGTTGATGCCTTTGAATAATTGGGTAGGCGCATACTTTTCGTTAAAGTAATTCAGCAAAGGCATGTGGCCTTTCACCCAGTCGATTTTTTTCCGGCCGCTTTCTGCCAGGCTGATGTCGCGGATCATGCTTTCCATGTAAAGAGTTCCTCCCTGAGTACTTTCGTTTTTAATTCTTTAATCGATTTGCTGAAGGGCGGGCGCAGTACGCCGTATTCGGTGATGATGCCCGCAATCAGTTTGGCCGGCGTTACGTCGAAAGCCGGGTTAAACACATTGACATTTTTCGGGGCAGAGACCTTGCCCTGAAAACTTCTCACCTCGTTTGCATTGCGTTCCTCGATGGGAATATGCGTACCCTTCTTCAGTGAAAAGTCAAAGGTGCTGGCAGGCGCCGCAATGTAAAATGGAATGCCGTGGGCTTTGGCGGCAAGTGCTACGCCGTATGTGCCGATTTTGTTGGCCGTATCTCCGTTGGCGGCGATGCGGTCCGCCCCGGTAATGACGATATTGATTCCTTTGGTTTTCATGGACCAGGCCGCCATGTTGTCTGTAATGGTGGTGACGGGAATGTTGTCTTCCAGCAGTTCCCAGGCTGTGAGGCGCGAGCCCTGCAACAGGGGCCGGGTTTCATCCGAATACACCATTTTTACTTTTCCCTGTTCATGGGCGGAACGAATTACGCCCAACGCGGTTCCCCAGCCGCAGGTGGCCAACGCTCCCGCGTTGCAGTGCGTTAAGATGACAGCCTCTTCCGGCACGACTTCCGCGCCATACTCGCCCATCTTTTTGTTTTTGGCGATGTCCTGTTCGTAAACTTTCACTGCTAACTTTTCCAGTTCCGCATCTGTCTGCGGCAGGTCCAGTCCCGCTTCCGCCATTTTGCAGGCGGCGTCGTACATCAGCTTCGTCGCCCAGGAAAGATTGACCGCGGTAGGACGAGACGCATCCAAGTCGTTTCGGGCCTGCAAATATTTTTTCAGTAACTGCTGCTGCAACTTTTTAGCGGCATGGTCATGACTTCCGTAAAGCATGGCAGCATAAGTTTGCAGCTGCATATTGGAGGTGTTTGCAGCATCCCTTTTTGTTTCGTACTTTTCTACAATTTTTCGCCAGGCCAGTACCATGGCAAAAGCTGCCGCCGCCCCGATGGCCGGTGCGCCCCGTACTTCCAATTTTTGTATGGCTTTCCCCACACGCTGGTACGTGTCGCAGGAAATCCATTCCACGCTGACGGGCAGCTTCGTCTGGTCAAGCAGAATCAGCTTCCCGTCTTCCCATTTCATTGTTTCAACCATAGCAATCCCCATCTCTTCTATACTTTAGCGTAACGTATCCCGCTGGACCTGCAGGAGCGTCACAACATATTATTCTTTCTCCGGATACAGCTTGAATCCGCCGAAATCTTTCATGCAATGCTTGCAAAGGCAAATGTCTTTAACTTTTTTGTTGTAGCCTATGAAACCTAAAATCAGTTTTTCCATGTTCTTGATGCTCTGGGCCATGGCTTCCACCACTTCCTTATGAGACAGCGGCGTAGGCGAAATGCCGGCGCCCATGTTGGTGACGATAGCCACGTTGGTGTAGCAGAGTTCCGCTTCCCGGGCCAGTGCCGCTTCCTGCGCGTTGGTCATGCCGATGACATCGCCGCCCAGCATGGCATAGGCGCGCACTTCGGCAGCGGTTTCAAAACGGGGGCCGTCGGTGCAAACATAGCAGCCTTTTTCATGGAAAGTGATGTCTGTCTTCTTTAAAATCGCAATGGCCTTCTGCCGCAGGGTTTCGCAGTACGGGTTGGTGAAATCCGCATGGGCCACGCCGCGGATCGGGTTATCGTAAAAGGTGCTGATGCGGTTCTTGGTGAAGTCCATCAGCTGGTCGCAGACTACAAAGTGGCCTGCTTTCATGTCGGGGTTCAGGGAGCCGGTGGCAGAAGTGGCAAACACCTCCGTGATCCCCAGGCTCTTCAGCGCCCAGATGTTGGCGCGGTAGTTGATCATGTGGGGCGCCACGGAATGGTCCACCCCGTGCCGGGACAGGAACGCCACCAGGTTTCCGCTCATCTCGCCGATGTTGCACAGTGCTTTGCCATAAGGCGTTTCGATAATTTTTGTTTCAAAGCCCTTCAGGGTATCGGGATTTTCGATACCGGTTCCACCCACAATACCGATTTTTCGCATGATTTTACCACCTTTCTGTAAATGAAGAATACCGCATTTTTACTATTTAACGTTGTCCTATTATATTTTTTCTGCTCCAATGTCCTGCAAAGTTTTTGCGCAGTCAGTCACAAAAAGCACCGGTCAGCGTGCAGACGAATTAACCAGTGTTTCCTTAAAATCTAATAAATCCGTAATATCTTCTATCCAGCCATCCGGTTTAGCCATTCCGGTAAATTTTTCTCTGGCAACCTGCGTGTATTTAACTGCAATGGTTCTGCACCCTGCCACGCGACCGCTCATGATGTCGAAAGGCGCATCGCCGACGCAAAGGGTTTCCTCCGGAAGCGTCCCTAACTTTTCCAACGCCATTCGGGTCGGCTCGGCGTCCGGCTTGGGGTGTGTTACGATATCCGAACCGATAACGGTAACAAAAAACTTGTCAATGCCAAGGCAGCGGGCTCCCCGCAGACAGGTTGCAGTGGTTTTGCTGGTGACGACAGCCATAGGGATATGCATCTGCTGCAGCTGTTCCAACGTTTCCTTAACGTTTGGGAAAGGCCGGATCAGTTCGTCATGATGGAGCTCCTGATATGCCCGATACTCCTCGCAGATCCTGCTTCCCTTTTCTTTACCAAAAATTTTGGTCAGACACACGGTCAATGGCAGGCCGAAAGTTTCAATAAATGGTGCACGGTCGGCTTTCTTTCCCAAAATTTTTTCCGTGCTGTAATCATAACAGGCAAAAATCACCGGAAGCGTATTGGCCAGCGTGCCGTCAAAATCAAAAACAATTCCCTTGATCATATGTGTTTATTCCTAAGATTTTATTTATATTACTCCACAAATATCATACCACAAATCACGTCGTTCTTCTACTGATAAATACACAGGTTTTGCAAAATAAAAAAACGCAAAGGGAATGAATCATTCAAACCCTTTGCGTTGTAATTGTTTGTTTAGACAATATACTTCTTTACATACTTGCTGGTGTACAGATGCAGCAAAGCGTGATACTTCAGTTTAAACGTCAGTACGTCCCCCACTTCATAATTGTCCGAACCGTGCAGGTTGATAATCGTATGATCGCTGCTGGCGCCGATGATTTCGATATTTTCATCCAGCGGAATAAGATATTCATACGCGACGTCCTGTGTGCCGAAAGCAAGCAAGGCCCGCTTCATCATTCCTTGGTTTTTAAATTCCACATGTTGTCCGAAAGCGTTTCCGCCAATGGTTCCGACTGGTTGAGACGGTTTGTCTTTGATTTCGATAATTTGTGCTTTGAACAGAAACGCATCATCGTGGAGATAGGTCAGCCTCCGGTTATCCACCGAATCAAATCCTAACAGCCAGGCTTCGCCGAAACGGCCGTGGTTCACCTGCTGGGGCATGGTTTTGTTTTCAATCATTTCCATGGCCGCCGTGCTCATGCCGGAAATATAAGGCAGCGTGACAGTAAATTTCTGTTCGATATGAGTTGCCACCTCTATAAGTCTCTGCATGTTGGCCGCATCTGTAATCACACCGCCGAAACAGCCCAGGTTCGTGCCCATGCCAAGAAGTTCCAGATTTGGGGATTGGAGAACCATTGCGGCGGCTTCCTCAATCTCGTTAAGATATTTATAAAAAATGCCTTCCCGCAAATCCCCCATGTCGATGGCAAGTATAACACCGTGGGTTTTATTCTGTCTCTTTGCTTCTTCCTGCAAAAGCAAAATCGTGTTGCACTCCGATTCAAAACTTACTTCCGACGAAGCAACCACTTCTTTAATCTCACAGGGTTGGGACAAACGGATCAAAAGCCTTGTCTTTTTCGTTTTCAGTTTTGCCAGATCCTCAATGCGGGAAGAAGCCAGCCAGTCGCAGGAACTGTCTTCCAGAATTTCCATGACGCCGTCGTCTGCGCAGAAACCTTTGATGACAGCGCACATGATTTTATGATCCGCATGCAACATGCGGGCCACGGTTTCAATATTCTGTAATAATTTTTTCCTGTTACATTCCACACACGGGTACATGAACTCACCTTTGCCAAATCAGAATCTTATTAAAGGAAACACTGCTTAATTCATCTGCACGCTGACCGGCTTACATACGCATTCAATCAGCGTTACCTTAAAATTATAACACAACTCTTGTAAAAACAAAAACCGGACAGTATGCGCTGTCCGGTTAAAACAAATATACTGACGATCAAAAATCCGTTCCCAGGTTGATTTCAGAAATCTTTTCCTCTTTGTCTACATAAAACGTTAACGTCTTCACAACGTTGTTAAAGCTGTAAATATAGCCGATTCTTCCGTCATAGTCTTTAAATTTTTCTCCGGGTCCGAACTTTTTCACTACCGCCTGATACGGCATTCCCACAGAAAAACCGGACGGCGTGGTTATATTTTTATCTTTTACCATGTAGCCGACAACTGTTAACTTCTCATCCGGTGAAGTATCTTCCGCATAGGTTCTGCCGAATACTTTGAATAAAGGGCTGTAAACGTAGGTTACAACGCGTACCCCTTCGCCCTTAAACTCGTTTTTGCTGGCAGGCTCACCGTAGACGGTTTTGACCTGGGCCAGTGTTGTTTTGGGGCCGATACCCCGCAGGAACATTTCCGATTCCGGCATCGTATGGGCAAAACAGGTGGCGGAAAACAGGATGGAAAGCATGGTGAGTACTAGTAAAACGATTCGTTTCAAAATACGAATCACCTCCCTGACGTGTAAGTTGTAAGAGCGGTCAATCACTACACGGCCCGTGGCCCGAATTTATTATTTCGTTCCGCATTTCTCGTGGGTAACCCACTTCTTGCCGTTTTCATCGTGACGCACATAGGTTTTGTCAAAGGGAACAAGGACTTTTTTCTCAACGTGCGGTTTCTTGTAAGAAGTCGGATCCATACGCTTGGTATACGTGCTGGTTGCTTCGATGACACAGTTGCCCTTGCATCCGCCGACCAGTACTTCGATATCATAATTTTCCGAGCCCTTGACTTCCCTGCCGTCATCCAGTTTAAACGTAGGTCTGTCATCGCTGGCCAGGGTCCGGTGGAAACCGGCCACTACTTCGCCGTAGGCAAGCAGGGCGCCTTTGCCTTCCTTGCCCTTGCCCGGAT
>JAFSPK010000021.1:0-3537 GCA_017443005.1 Acidaminococcaceae bacterium | reverse complement strand
CAGTCAGTTCATCAGCGCTGGATCATGCATGTAGATATGGACGCGTTTTATGCATCGGTAGAAATATTGGACAATCCCGAATTGAAAGGATTGCCGGTCATTGTGGGAGGACGTTCTGCCCGGGGCGTGGTTTCCACCTGTTCTTACGAGGCCCGCAAATTTGGTGTCCATTCCGCCATGCCGCTGTTCGAGGCAAAACGGTTGTGCCCACAGGGTGTTTTCTTGCCGGTACGCATGGCCCGTTATGCCGAAATGTCGGCAAAAATCATGGGGATTTTCCGGGAAACGTCGCCGCTGGTGGAGCAACTTTCCATAGATGAAGCCTTTTTGGATTTAACCGGCATGGAAAGGCTGGGCGGGGCGGAGGCCATCGCTCATCAGGTACAGGAACGGATACAGGAAGAACTGAAACTCAGCGCATCTGTCGGTCTGGCTCCCAATAAATTCCTGGCCAAGCTGGCCTCGGACATGCGCAAGCCTCACGGCTTTGTGAGAATTACGCCGGAAGATGCGGCCGGGCTGCTGGCTCCCCTGTCAGTGACCAAGATTTTCGGCATCGGCCGCAGCGCCGAAGAAAAGCTGAAACAGTTTGGTATTGAAAAAATCGGGCAGCTGGCTGAAGCGGACGTGGGATTGCTGCGCAAGGTGTTCGGCGTTAATGCGGAACAGGTGAAACGGCTGGCCCGGGGCTTAGACGACAGACCGGTTGTCAATGAAGAAGAAGCAAAGTCCATTGGCAGGGAAACCACCTTTGACAGGGATCTGACGGATATGGATTCCTGCCGGGAGGCAGTGCTGGACCTGTGCGGGCAGGCAGGCTGGCGTCTGCGCCGGGAGCATCTGGCAGGGCACACGGTGACGCTGAAAGTAAAGTTTGCGGATTTCCGCATGATTACCCGCAGTTCCACCGGTGACAGGCTGATTGCCTGGGATGAAGACATTTTCCTCTTGGCGGAGCAGATGCTGCAGAAGATTAATGTGAAGCCCGGTGTACGGCTGTTAGGCGTGTCGGTGAGCAACCTGTTCCGTCCGGAGGACGAACCGGTATTGGGATTTGAAGACAATGCGCGGATGCAGAAGCGCAATCTAGCTATAGACGCCCTGAAAAGCAAATTCGGAGAGAATATCATCAAGCGTGGTATTACGGGGAAGAGGAAATAGGGTAGCATATAATGTCAAAGGTTAATGGTGACTACGCATGAAACAGAGCAAAAGATTCTATAAAAATCTGATGGCAGTTTTGCTGGCGCTGGCGTTTGGCATGTTAGCCCTTGTGTTTGGCGTGTTGTTCCTTGGCTGCGGTAACGGAGCGCCAAAAACGGGCTCCGGTAAGACTGCGGAGAGTTTTACTGCATTTACGAAAGCAGACGCCTTTAATCTCCGGCAGGTGATTACGGCAGACAGTATCGTGTCGCGCACCATCATGTGGCAGTCGGAACCGGAAACGAAGGATGCGTTTGTGGAGTATCGTGCGACAAAGGATGAAAATGCAGCTATACAAACGCAGAAGGAACACATCAACGATAAGTTTACCGACAACGGAAAAACCACCTATGTTCATACTGTGATTCTGAAAAATCTAAAGCCCGGTACGGAATATGAATACCGTCTGGGGTATGGAAACAGGCGAAGTCAATGGTACAGGTTGAATAAGGCACAGGTTCACAACAATTATAAGGCGTTAATCTTTCCGGACAGTCAGAGCGCCAAATATAAGGTTTGGGAAGACGTGGCCATGCCGGCCTGGCAGCGAAACAGGGACGCCCGGTTCTTCATCACCATGGGAGACCTGGTGGATAATGGGGAACACGCCTACCAGTGGAATGAATGGTTTACCCGCATCGGGCCCATGATTACCCGGATTCCGGCGGCGCCTGTTATGGGTAATCACGAAACCTACACCATGGACTGGAAGGTGCGGATACCGCAGGCATATCTGCACTATTTCCAACTGCCGGAGGGAGCACCGGAAGCCTATAAGAACCAGTTTTATTCTTTTAATTACGGTGACGTGCATTACGTTGTGCTGAATACCCAGATGCGGGAAATGAAAGATTTTTATCCCAACCTGTTGCAGGACCAGCTGACCTGGTTCAAGGCGGACATGGAAAAAACAAAGAAAAAATGGAAAGTGGTGCTGATGCATAAAGACGTGCTGCAGTACGGATTCCTGACACGTAAAACACCAAGGGAAGAAGGCTTTTCCGAAGAAGGAAAAACCTTTATGCCGCTGTTTGACAAATATAATGTGGACGTGGTACTGACCGCTCACCTGCATACATACCGGAACCGGGGACATGTTTATGATTTTAAGCGGGGTATGAAGGGGCCGTTGTACATCCTCACCGGGGTAGCCGGGGATGTACGGTACCCGAATCTGTGGAAACGTCATTCGCTGGACGTTGCCATTGCGCCCCAGCCGGAAACAAATAATTATATGGTGCTGGAAGCTTCTGCCGACAGATTACGGTTCAGTTGCTATCTGCCGGATGGGACGAAAATTGACGAAGCGGAAGTAAAAAAATGAAGAATCGCGACATTCCCGGCAAATGTTCAGGCGAATGTCGCGGTGTTTTTCCAAATAAAAACATTATAAAAACATTATAAATGTGTAAGATGTTTATGATATAATAATACGATATAATGAAATAATAGACGTATTATACAGGAACTTTAACACAGGAAAACGTAAAGTGATGCTCAGTAGCGGGCGTTAAATCCCAATATGCTGTAAGAAGACTGACGGGCGGAGGTGTAACTTTGAAACTGGATATCAGGCGAAAAGTTTTGTTACTGGTGCTTTCCGGAAGTCTGCTGACCTTTATGCTGATGACTGCTTTTTTTGCGGTTAACATGATTCATGCCAGAAAAGCGATGGATGACCAGACCGAAGAGCTGGCCAACGGCGCCGCCGAATATGCGGCAGAAATGCTGGAAGCCGGAATCAAAAAGCGCCTGGAAGAAATCACCCGGGTCCGGACACAGGGTATTAACAACGGTCTGACGGAAACTGCGGCAGACGTAAAATATATTTCGTCTGAAATGAGCGATCTGCTGCAGAAGGGTATCAGGTTTTCCGCAGAGCCTGTTCCCAATGGTCTGTATAACGACGTTCCCGCCGGCAGACCTTTTATTCTGTACAGTCCTGCCCTTTTGAAGACGGGAATTTCTTCCCTTTTGCAAAAAGAAATTGACATGGCATCCGGCATTGCCAGTTCACTGGTACGCATGAGCGAATATTATCCGAATGCGTTTGCAGGATCGAAAAACGGCTATCTGCTCATCGTGCAGGAAAAAGGTGAGACTGATACAATCTCTTATTTTTGCAAAGATTCCGTACGGAATTCCTACGATCCCCGGGAACGGTCATGGTATAAGCTGGGAAAAGATGTTTCAGAACCGGTATTTACGGATGCTTATCTTGACGCCGGAACCGGCGATCTCTGCGTTTCCGCTGTCATGCCTTATTATGATGCGAATGGCTTTGCGGGGGTTGTCGGTTTGGACTGCAGTATTCAGGACCTTTACGCGCAGATT
>JAFSPK010000150.1:0-40334 GCA_017443005.1 Acidaminococcaceae bacterium | reverse complement strand
GCTGAAGAAGTCGGCTTCCTTCGCCACATCATCCGCTGTCAGCGCGGCTCTCGGGATTTCGATCATGGTGCCGACCTGGTAATTCAGGAAGTAGCCCTGTTCTTTCATAACCTGTTCCGCGGTTTCCACGATGATATTCTTTACGAACAGCAATTCTTTACGTTCCCCGGTCAGCGGTACCATGATCTCGGGAACGATATCGTAATTCATTTCTTTCTTGACCGCAATGGCCGCTTCGATCACGGCGCGGGTCTGCATACGGGAAATTTCCGGATAAATGACGCTGAGGCGGCAGCCGCGCAGGCCCATCATGGGATTGAACTCGTGCATGGCGTCGCAGCGGGCTTTCACTTCTTCGTAGGTCAGGCCCATGCTGTCCCCCAGTTCCCGCATTTCCGCTTCCGTCTTGGGCAGGAACTCATGCAGCGGCGGATCCAGGAAACGAACCGTCATGGGACGGCCCCGCAGCGCTTTGTACATGCCGATAAAGTCTTCGCGCTGATACGGAAGCAGTTCGGCCAGCGCCGCTTCCCGCTGTTCCACGGTATCCGACAGGATCATGCGGCGAAACTTGGGAATACGTTCCGCTTCAAAGAACATATGCTCCGTACGGCACAGGCCGATGCCTTCCGCGCCTAACCGAACCGCGTTTTCCGCGTCGGCCGGCGTATCCGCGTTGGTCCGCACTTTCATCTTGCGGAACTGGTCGGCCCAGCGCATAATGCAGCCGAAGTTGCCGCTGATCTGCGCTTCTACCGTGGGGATATCCCCTTCGTAAATGGTGCCGGTTGAACCGTCCAGGGAAATATAATCCCCTTCATGGTAAACCGTACCGTTCAGTTCAAATTCTTTTCCTTCTTCGTTAACTTTCAAATCATTGCAGCCGGATACGCAGCAGGTGCCCATGCCTCTGGCTACTACTGCCGCATGGCTGGTCATGCCGCCCCGGGCGGTGAGAATGCCTTCCGCCGCGTGCATGCCTTCAATATCTTCCGGCGAGGTTTCCAGACGTACGAGAATGACCCGTTCGCCGTTGGCCGCCGCGTTTTTGGCATCTTCCGCCGTGAAGTACACTTTGCCTGCCGCACTGCCCGGAGAGGCCGGCAGCGCATGCCCGATTACCTTTCCTTCTTTCAGCGCTTTGGCGTCAAAGGTGGGATGGAGAAGCTGATCCAGGGATTTCGCTTCGATGCGCAGCAACGCTTCTTCCGGCGTGATCATGCCTTCTTCCACCAGGTCGCAGGCAATATTGATGGCAGCTTCCGCCGTACGCTTGCCGTTACGGGTCTGCAGGAAAAACAGTTTGCCTTCCTGAATGGTAAATTCCATATCCTGCATGTCGCGGTAGTGG
Source organism: Acidaminococcaceae bacterium (assembly GCA_017443005.1). GTDB lineage: Bacteria > Bacillota > Negativicutes > Acidaminococcales > Acidaminococcaceae > Succiniclasticum. The sequence goes on along the minus strand of JAFSPK010000150.1, from coordinate 38,983 downwards.
CTTTCCAGTTTGTGGGCCAGGTTGATAAATTCGCTGTAGCAGCCCGGCATATCTTCTTCCAGCTTGCTGATAGGCTGCGGTGTCCGTACGCCGGCCACCACGTCTTCGCCCTGGGCGTCGATCAGGTACTCGCCGTAAATTCCCTTGGCGCCGGTTGCCGGGTTCCGGGTAAAGGCCACGCCGGTTCCGGAGGTCTTGCCCATATTGCCGAATACCATGGTCTGAATATTAACCGCCGTGCCCCAGTCGCCGGGGATGTCGTTCATGCGGCGGTATACGTTGGCCCGGGGGTTATCCCAGGACCGGAATACGGCCTTCACCGCTTCCATCAGCTGGACGTCCGGATCCTGGGGGAAGTCCTGCCCAATCGCTTCTTTATACAATGCTTTGAAGCGTTTGATCAGTTTTTTCATATCGTTGACATCCAGGTCGATATCAAACTTAACGCCTTTCTGCTCTTTGATCTCGTCAATAATTTTTTCAAATTTTGATTTGGGAACTTCCATGACCACGTCGGAAAACATCTGGATAAAGCGACGGTAGGAGTCATAGGCAAAACGGGGATTATTTGTTTTCTGCGCAAAGCCTTTCACGGAAATATCGTTCATGCCCAGATTTAAAATCGTGTCCATCATGCCAGGCATGGAGACCCGTGCGCCGCTGCGGACGGAAACCAGCAACGGGTCGCTGTTGTCGCCGAATTTCTTTCCGTTTTCTTTTTCCAGCCAGCGCAGCGCTTCGAAAATCTGCAGCTTGATCTCGTTGGAAATTTTGCGGCCGGATTTGTAATAATCCGTGCAGGCTTCCGTTGTAATCGTGAAGCCCATGGGAATCGGCAGTCCCAAATTCGTCATTTCCGCCAGATTGGCCCCTTTGCCGCCCAGCAGCTCGCGCATCTGCGCATTACCTTCGTTAAACTTATACACCCATTTTTTTTCTGTTGCCATAAACACTAAGCCTCTTTCCTTTTTTTATTCCTTTTATAATTGCTGCAATTGTATTGCAATGACACTGCCTTCCGCAATGTCATGATAAAAGTTCTTGCCGGTTTCCGGCCTGTTTCTGAAAAAGACCTGCCGCATGCATCAGCAGTCGGCAGGTCGATTCATCAGCCTTTATTAAATTGCTTCAGTCTGTATTACAACAAATTAGTATACAACCAGAACACTGTCAGCTACTGAATTATTTTACGATATCCCCTTCATCGAACGGGTCGCCGCACTGCGGGCAGAACTTAGGCGGATTATGCGGATCCTCCGGCGTCCAGCCGCACTTATCGCATTTATAGAGCGGTGCGCCTGCCGGTTTACGGGAACCGCAGTTCGGGCAGAACTGCCCCTGGTTCACGCTGCCGCAGCTGCAGGTCCAGCCAGCCGGGACTTCCGGCTGCGGTTTGCCGCAGTTAGCGCAGAACTTGCCGGTGTTTCCTTTGGCGCCGCAGGCACAATCCCAGCCGCCCGCCGGTTTGGGTTCCGGTTTCGGCTTTCCGCAGTTGGCGCAGAACTTACCGGTGTTACCGGCATGTCCGCAGGCACAGGTCCAGCCTGCTGCCGCTGCGGGAGCTGCCGCCGGCTGCGGGGGCTGCTGCTGCGGATACGGCTGTTGCGGTTGTCCGTACTGAGGCGGATACTGACCGGCCGGTCCGTAGGCGTTACCCATGGCCATTCCGCCGGCCATGTTTGCCATGCCCATGCCGATGAACGCGCCCATGGGACCCATACCGCCGCCTTCATTAGCGGATGCGTTACGAATTCCGTCAGCAGTCGCGTCGGTCAGGACGCCCATACGCATATCCGGATTGCTCATCATAGCGCCCATCTGTACTTTCTGGAGTTTCGCTTCGTCTTCTTCGTTGGCTTTCACGCTGTTCACACCGAAGGAAACGATTTCAATGCCGCGGAGGTCACGCCACTTGGAAGACAGCACGTCATTCAGGGCGTCGGCCAGTTCCATGGTGCGCATCGGCAGTTCGGTATAGTCGATACGCTGTGCGGAAATTTTACCGAATGCGGGCTGCAACGCGGTCAGCAGTTCGGATTTCAGCTGGCTGTCCCACTGGCTCCGCAGGTATTGGTCGGGAGCGTTACCGGCAATCGTGGAATAGAACAGGATCGGGTCCACGATTTTGTAGCTGTATTCGCCGAAGCAGCGGATGCGAACCAGCAAGCCGCGGCCGGTATTTTCTTCAATTACTTTAAAGGGAATTTCCGCCGGGGTACCGTATTTGTTACCGATAATTTCTTTCGTGTTGAAATAATAAACACGCTGATCCTTACCGGTATCGCCGCCGAAGGTAAAACGTTTACCCATGCGCTGGAATACCTGGATTACGCTTTCTTTCAGGTCGCCTGTGAAAACAGAAGGCTCTGTGGATTTGTCATAGGTGTATTCGCCGGGTTCAGCGCAAAGGTCAACGACTTTGCCCTGTTCCACGATCATCATACACTGGCCTACGTTAACCGCGATCACGGAGCCGTTGGAAATGATGTTGTCTTCGGCGCTGGTGTTGGAGCTGCGGCCCTGGCTGCTGATCCGTTTCTGGCCTTTGCACATCAAAACGTCCGGGGTCATGCTGTCGCAGTAAAAGTACTCTTTCCACTGGTCGGCCAGTACGCCGCCAATGGCGCCCATGCCTGCTTTAATTAATCCCATGTGTTGTTCCCTCCTTAAACTTTAGTATTTTGAATTACGGATTATCTGTCTGATTGGTTTTTACGGATCGCATCACCGGTTCCGGTGACGATTTACCCTTTTTGATATATAATCCTCATGCCGTATTTCTATTTTACCACAAAATACAATTTCTTTCACTGTAAATTTAGGACAAACATACTATAATTTACAATTATGTTTTTTTCATGTTTTTCCGGGACTGCGGTTTGCTGTTCCTCTTATTTGATTGTGATGCGACCGGCGCCGTAGGGATTTTCATACCCTTCTTTGATTTTGGCGTTCAGATGGTTCTGCACATATTCCGTGACAGCGTCCACGTCCGTCATGATACCGTCTTTCAACAGCTTGCTCTGTTTGAACATAACGAGACCGTTGCCGCCGTCCTTCAGCACATAGGTGATACCGCCCACGGTGTACTTGCCGTTCAGGTCGATGGGCTTGCCGTTGATCTTCACGTCTTTGACACGGCGTTCGCCTTTGACTTCCACAAAATTACCTTTGGCATCGATCACCAGACCGGAAGGAATGGAAGAGTCGATGGTGTAACTCATACCGGAAACCTGCATGAAAGCGCCATGTTCATTGGGATAAGCAGATGCGCCGACTTCCAGCGCATCCACGATCTGCTGACCCGTAGCTTCAATCACCGTGCACATGTTGCCGAAGGGGAATGCCTTCAGCAAATCATTATAAGTAAATACGCCTTTTTTTATGCTATTGCGGATGGCGCCGCCATTAGTCATGCAAACATCGGTATCCAGCACGAAGCGGTACGCGTCCGCCAGGAAGTCACCCAGATTGGTTTCTCCGCTGCGTACCCGACGTTCCCCGGTCTTAGGGTCGTCTCCGGTCAGGTCTACCAGAGCTTCGCCTACGGGTTGCTTCAGGATGGGCTCAAACTTTTTGTTTTCTTTGGCAACCAGCTTCGTGATTTTCGGGTCCGCAGTCTTCAGGCCTTTTACCAATTCGGAAGTAATGGTTCCGTCTTCTTTGATCGTCATTTTTCCCAGGCTCTGGAGCTTGGTTCCCGTCTGGGCTACCAGCACTTCTTTGCCTGCTTTGTTGATGATTTTGTGAGGCGGAATGTACTGTTCGTGGGAGTGTCCGTCAATAATGCCGTCAATGTTGTAGGTATTGGCTGCAATTGCGCCGCTGGACCAGTAGGGAATGGAACCGTCGGTGCCCAGATGACCTACCAGGAACACATAGTCCGCGCCTTCTTTGCGCACGTTGTTTACGGCCCGCTGCACCGCTGCGTAAACTTTTTCACCGGTCTGGTCTTCACAGAAACCGTAGATGAATTTTCCGTCTTTATCCTGGAAATATTTTGGTGTGGAAGTAACCAGGGTTTCCGGAGTCGTGACGCCTACAAAACCAATCTTCTTTCCCCCCAGAACGATAATTTTGTAAGGTTTCAGGATGGGTTTACGAGTTTTCACATCCACAAAGTTACAGGAGTAGTAACCGCATTTCTGACGGGAGGCCAGCTGCAGGAAACGTTCCATACCGTAATCAAATTCATGATTGCCGGGAATGACAAAGTCATAACCTACCGCGTTCATGATCTTAACAATGGACTCGCCGGTGGATAACTTGCCGATCGGCGCGCCCTGGATGGCATCGCCGGCATCCACCAGGGCCACGGGATACCCCTGCTTTTTCAAATCCTTTTTGTACTGGGACACCTTGTCGATGCCAAGATTATCTGTAATACCGCAATGAATATCGTTGGTATGCAATATGATAATATCTTTGCCGGCAGCCAATACGACTACCGGAAGCAGCAGCGTTACCAGCATCGCCAATGCGGCACTGTAAAGTTTCTTCATATTTTTCGTCATTTTATCCGTCCTTTCTGGAACTCAGGGAAGAAGTAATGAGGAAAGCATATTTGAGGAACTCTGATCCTGTATCTGATCTGCCGGAATTTTTGCAACCGCCGGAACCGGAGTTCCTGATACAGTAAAGGGCCTTGTTCAACTGTAACCGTTTATTGTTTGGGCGTCAGCGCATACACCCGGGCCGGCAGGCCGGTGGCGCCTTCGATACGCGGCCAGGACGCGAACAGTACCGCCCCGGCAGGCGCCACTTTATCCAGATTGCAAAGCACTTCGATCTGCAGCTTTCCGATGCTCAGCACGTAACGTTCGCAGGCAAGGTCCCCCGCTTCCACAGCCAGATAGCTGGCGTCCGTGTCCAGGGTTTCATGTCCGTTGGCTGCTGCCTTGCGCACTTCGAATACATATTTCAGGGCGTCCAGCGACCAGCCCGGGCAATGTTCGTTTCCGTCTGCGCCCACGTTTGCAAGCTTGTCCATATCCGGCCAGCGTTTGTACCAGTCCGTCCGCAGGGCGACGAACGCTCCTTCCGGGATAGGCCCGTATTTTGCTTCATAGGCTTTGATATCTTCTACCGTTACGGCATAGTCTACGTTCTCTTTTACTTTTTCACTGACATCAATGACTGCCAGCGGGAACGCGAATTCATTCACACCGTACTTTTCAGACAGCGGCGCATCTTTTACAAAATGCCCGGGGAAATCTACATGGGTACCGAACTGGCCGGGGAATTTAAAGGTATGGATCAGGCATTCCAGCATGGGATTGCCCCAGTCAAACACCACTTTGCTCAGTTCCACGGAACCTTCCGGTATGCCGCTCCAGAACGGGCTGTCGTTGTTGAGGGAATGGGAAAGTTCCACCCATTCGTACCCCTCGGATTGAAACGTCTGCAATGCATTCCACAGTTTGTTTTCCATTATGTCCCCTCCTTAAAATGTATTATGTTCCCTTCTAAAAATGTTATTTTATGCGATTCAGCAAATCAGCCAGTTCCGAAGCGGAAGGATCACCGGCGTGGCAGGCCATAATAGGCTGCTGCCCCAGCATCAGCGTGTTACCGGAAGCGTAGGCATTGGATTTGTTATGCCCGTTATGATACGCTGCCGCCAGATTACCCAACACGAAGTACGAGCGCTCTGCCCCGCTCTGATCTCCTGCCGCGGCCGGTTTTACCAGCGCTTTTCCATTGACTTTGACTACGCCTTTTTCGGCAGTTACATGTTTGCCGCTGTATTCAAACAGTTTCTTCACATAATTCTCACGACGCTGCTGGTGGGTGGGATGATCGCTGGGGGAGAAAATTTCGCCGACAAAGCTGCTCTTGGATTTTCCGTATTTTTCTTCGACACGCTGCCAGATTGCTGCAGCAGCTCCCGGATTATATCCGGCGTTGATCACATAGTCAAAGGCCAGGTTATCGGCTTCCCATTCGGCGCTTTTCGTAATTGCCACCGTATCAATCTGATTGACCGCGATATTCATGGCCAGGTTCGTCAGGGCCGAGCCGCCCACCGCTGACCCCAGCACGCCGGCCGCTATGGCCACATTCAGCTTTTTACGCATGCCGGACGCCACATGATTCTTCTGCCCGTGCCCCATTTCATGAGCCAGCACTACGGCCACTTCGTCCGGATTATCCGTCAGGCTGTACAGCCCTTCGTTGACGCTCATGACATGGCCCATACTGCAAAACGCGTTAAAGCTTTTCTGTTTATTCACAAAATACAGGTACGGCTTTTGATGGATGGAAGGATCCACAGCCGCAATCCCTTTGGTCAGACGGGGCATCATTTCATCCAGCTGCTGTTGGAGGTAATAATTATCGGAAACGCCGTATTTTTCTTTATATCCTTCAAACAACTTCCGGCGTCCCTCTTCCGACTCATAATACTTAATTACCTCATTAACCTGCTGCGTTGCCGCCGCGCCCTGGATAACCGTTCCCAAAATGCCTCCGATATTAGCCGCATGAGCTGCCGGAAGGGGCTGCATCGCAGTATGCAGGCAAGTTCCTATCATGCCGCATAACACTACCGATCCGATTCTTTTTTTCCAGGATTTTGTCTTCATTGCCGCACCTCGCTTTTCATTAATCCAGTCCAGGTTTACGAATATCCCGAGGATGTTTCGTAACAGGATTTCTTCTATAATTTAAATTTTATACAAAATCTCACTGTTTTGCAACCGGTTTCGCCCGATTCACTTTTTCAGCCCATTCCCGGAACCGTTCCACACAATCTGCCGCACAGGCGCCAATCCCGGCAAAGCCGGCCGCGTCCTGTTTATAAACTGTATACAGCTGAATGTCTTCATAATATATCTCGGCCTTATCATTCGACTCAAACACAATAAAATGAGACGGCTCAATTTTATCTTTTTGCCGGACCTGATAAAGGGAGCCTGCCAGCAGTTCCGCCCGATACATGGGTTTATTGCCGCCGGCCGCCGCCGCTATGTCAAAGCTCCATACTTCTTTGGAATTGCCAAAGGTTTCTTTTACACTGGCGATACCGTCCGTTCCCAATACCGGCGACGGAGTCATCTTCAGGGGATCCATCAATTTATACATATTGCGTATACGCTGCGCCGGGTCGGGATGGCTGTCAAAAATCCCCCAGCCCGGGTTCCCGTATTCGGCGGCCAGTTCCTGCAGCTTATGCATGGTCACCAGCATAGCATACGGACTGTAGCCGGCTTTTACTGTATAGGCAAAGCCTTCCCGGTCTGCCGCGCTTTCGTCCGCCCTGCTGTACCCGGCAGCCAGCGCGTCGCCGACCACCATACCCATAGCCAGTACATCGCCGTTCCCGGAAGCGACCCCCGCCAGGATGGCGGCCAGCTGGGTCCACATATTTTTTTCAAGCTGGTGAACGGTGTGGCGTTTTACCACATGCCCGATCTCGTGCCCCAGCACACCTGCCAGTTCCGCATCGGAAGGCATGTAGTCCACCAGGCCCTTGAACACATAAATAAAACCGCCGGGGCAGGCCAGCGCATTCACGTCTTCCGTGTTCAGCACCTTGAATGTGTAGGTCAGATTTTTACGGCCGCAGACATCTACCAGGCTCTGTCCGATACGATTTACCCTGTCAGTGATCTGAGGATCATTGAGGACTCCGTAACGGGCTTCAATCTGTCTGGCAGTCGCCCTTCCCATTTCTATTTCCTGTTTTTCACTGATCATTCCGGCTTCGGCCGGTTGGCCGGAAAAGCCAAACGTACAAAAGCACAGAATCGTAACTATAATTTTAAAAAAATGTTTCACGTGAAACTCCTTACTTTTTTCCAACACGCCTGTCAAACGAATCTGTCATTATCTGTGACCGGCACAACGAAACAACGCTCAAACGATTCCTTTGGCCTTAAATGCAGCGATTTCTTCTTCTGTGTATCCCAACGCACATAACACTTCACGGTTATGTTCCCCTGCGTACGGCGCGCGGAACCGTATATCGCCGGGTGTATCGGACATTTTCATCGCGGAATGCAGATAGGTAACGGTACCTACATCCTCCGTCCGTGTTTCCAGCATGCCCGACGCCGCAGTCATATCGCTTTCCAGTACCTCGTCCGGACTGTTGACCGGCGTAATACAGAAAGATCCGTTTTCCGCAAGCGCCACCCATTCATCCCGTATTTTGGTTTTCAGTTTTTCGCTTATGAGCTGCGTAATCTCCTCCTCGTGGGCAAAATCATGCTGCCGATCCTTCAACTTTGGCAAACCAATCATATCACAGAATTTTTGCCAGAACTTCGGTTCAATGGTTCCTACGCTGACATACTTCCCGTCTTTCGTGGCATACACATCATAGTAATGAGCGCAGCGGCCAAAGGGCGTATCCCCCGTCACCCTGCATCCCATAATGCTGGACAAGGAAACAATCTGCATGCTCAGCGCCGTGTTGTACAGACTCACGTCAATGCGCTGTCCTTTTCCCGTCCGTTCTCTCGCCAGCAGCGCCATGGAAATGGCTGCTGCGGCATTCAGGGCGCTGCCGATGGCCGACACCTGTACCTCGCTGATGGCAATCTTTCCGCTGTCGTTTAAAAAACACATGCCGGAAAGCCCGATGATATTCAAATCGTGGGCAGGCTGCTGCTTAAATTTGCTATCCTGTCCGAAGCCGGTTATGGAACAGTAAATCAAACGGGGATTTACCTGCCTCACATCCTCATAGCCTAATCCCTTTGACTGCAAATAACCGGGACGGAACCCTTCCAGAAACACATCCGCATCCTTCAGCAGGCGTTTCAGTATTTCTTTTCCTTCCTCCGTTTTTAAATTGACCGTGATGCCTCGTTTATTCCGGTTCAGCGCAAGGTTCCAGCTGCTCATGCCGGGCGCCAGCCGTGGCGCAAAGTTACGGTTGGGATCCCCCGTCACGCCTTCCACCTTGATTACATCAGCGCCGTAGTCCGCCAGTACCATGCCGCAATACTGTCCCGGCAGCCACTGTGAAAAATCGACGACCTTTATCCCCTGAAGGGCTGCCTCTGCCATCGTATGCACCTGCTTTCCTTTTTTCAGTTTACATGTAAAACCATTATATAATATAATTGTAACACAACTGTGTTCCGGCACAGTAATTTTTTACAGAATCTTTCAGAACTTCCGGAGGAATTTTCATGGAATCAGGTTTTAACGGCGCAACGTTCAGTCAGATCGTGAATACGGCGCTATATATCGTCAGCGGTTTCTTTTTCGGTATCTTTGCTTCCCGGAACAGTCTCTTTTCTGTCATACGCATCCGTAACGCTTTTATCGAAAAAGATTTTTCACTCACATCTGTCTTTGGTATCGCTTTCAGCGTACTGTTCCTCATCCTTGCTTTTCTGGTCTTTCCATCCTGGCTGGCATCCCGGACTACGGCCGGTGCTTTCACCTATTACGCCGTGTTGCTTTTCTATTTTTCCAAAGGCTGGAAAAATCTGTCCGCAAAGTAAAAAAAAGCGCGAAACCTCGCGCTTTTTTCATTGTTGTAACATTGGCAAATACAGCATGTTCGTGTCTATTTCCGGAATCCCCAGATGCCGGGACGGAACAAAGCTTCCGTGGCAGTCGCTTCCGCCGGAAATGTACAGTTTATGGCGACGGCAGAAGTGAGCCAGCAGCCGGCTGTCCTCTGCACGGTGGCCGGAGTGATAACATTCAAATCCGTCCAGTTCTTCATCCACCAGCCGGGGCAGGTATTCCTGCATGCCGGCGCCGTGAAAATCACTGGCCAGATGCGCGCAGATTGCAACGCCGCCCGCCTGATGGATGACCGAAACCACTTCTGCAATCGCAGGAAAATCCGGAAAGCCCAGGTCGTTTTCCGCCGTAAAGATGCGCCGGAAAAAATCATTTACATCCGTACAGAGACCCTTATCCTGCAAATACGCCAGCGCCTTCCATCCGCCCCGATGCGGATCATATGAATAGGAAGCAAATTCTTCCATGGACAGTGGCCATCCTCTTTCAATCAGGTTCCGCACACTGTCAACATCCTTTTGCTCCAGCAGCCTCTGGTTATGCCGGCAAAGTTCCAGCAACGCAGAATTATGACTGTCGATTCCATAACCCAGAATATGATAATTATGCCCGTCTTTGGTAGAATTTAGTTCTACACCGGGAAGAAAGCGCAGTCCGGCCCGGACCGCCAGCAGCTTTGTTTCCTCAACATTGGCCACACTGTCGTGATCGGATACAGCGAAAACGCCAATCCCTGCCGCGCAGACAGCTTCCACTACCTGAGACGGATCCCAGGTTCCGTCAGATGCCGTCGTGTGAATATGTAAATCAGCCCGCATAGTTGATCTCCTGCCATTCTCTGTTCTCATTCTTTAACGGGAACCTCTTCGAATTCCCAGCCGGCTTCCGTCAGTTCCGTCTGTCTCTGCAACGCATCAGTCAGCCAGGCTTCAGCCTGTCCTTTCAACGCGTCCGGCATACGCAGCGTAAAATTCACCCGGGTTCCATAGTCGGCATCCGTCAGGGTAAACATCTGTTGCTGGTACAGCAGATTGGTAATCTTTCCGGCCTCTCCCGGCTCACAGGAAAAAACATACAGGCCCATCCTGACTTTTTGTGCAAGCCCCGCTTCCTCTACCGCCCGGGAAACACTGCCCGCATAGGCCCGCACCAGTCCTCCGGCGCCGAGCTTGATGCCGCCGAAATAGCGTGTTACAACGGCCGCTACCTGCTGCAGGTTCTGTTTGCGCAGCACGCCGAGCATCGGCATACCCGCCGTACCGGATGGTTCCCCGTCGTCACTGGAGCGCTGATGCTGTTCATCAATCACATACGCGCTGCAATTATGCGTTGCGTCCCAGAATTCTTTCTTCACGGCTTTAATAAATTCCTGCGCCTCGTCTTCCGTTTTCACTTTTTTCAGCGAACAGATAAACCGGCTTTTCGATATAATCTGCTCCGTCCGCGTATCTTTTGCAATTGTAAGGTTCATATCCTGCTGCTTCCGCCTCTCCCGAAGCAAAACTTCACGTGAAATATTTTATGGAGACGCTGATTAAATGAGTTTGTGCGATGACCAAGGGCTTTTTGCGACTGACAAGGAAATGGCCCGAAGGCGCAGCCGTAGCTGCGTTGAGGGACATTGACGCAGTCAGTCACAAAAAGCACCGGTCAGCGTGCAGACGAATTAATCAGCGTCTTCTCATCATTATAGCATAAACAACGGCATTTGAAAAAAGCCTGTACCCATTCCGGCATCATTTGTTATTTCGTTTTCGCAGACAACCTTTCTGTTTCGGATGTATCGAAAGCGCCCCTGTCACAAAAAAGTCATGGTTTGATTACACCATGACCTGTTTCAGCCTTAATTTTTACAACAAGTGTCTCATTGAAAAATTTTACTTGCATTGCGGAACATTTTCTGCTACTATCTCTGTGGAACGAAGCCGGGTCGGAAGGCATCCTGTTCGCAGGAGCTTTACCGGTCATCCTGAGCCGCTGTTCCGAAAATGTCATACATCGCTTGGATCTGAAATGACCGGGACGAGACGCAACAGGTATAAAGCACTGCGCATCTGTCCGGATGCGCTTTTTTATACCGTTCTCCGTCAACGCCGGGAAGAACCTGTGCAAACGTCTGCGACAGCGGACCGGGTTATGGGTTTCTTCCAAAAGATCACTGGCAGAAGGAGGAAAAAAGTATGAAAAAATTATGTGAGCTGATTGGCAAGTATTTTGGTCTGGTTATCATCCTGTTCTTTATCGGAGGTATGACCTGTCCGCCGGCGTTTACCTGGGTACTGGGAAAACTGGCCGGTTTCTCGCTCCTGAGCATGATGCTGGGCATCATCATGTTCGGTATGGGTACCACGATGGAACTGAAGGATTTCAAGCTGATCCTGCAGAGACCCCGGGATGTATTGCTGGGTGCGGTAGCCCAGTATGCCATCATGCCCTTTCTCGCCTACGCCCTTTCCCGGGCTTTTAACCTGGACCCGGCCCTTACGGTCGGCGTGGTACTGGTAGGCACCTGTCCGGGAGGTACCGCTTCCAATGTAATTACCTTTATCAGCAAGGGCGACCTGGCCCTTTCGGTAACTATGACAACGGTATCCACCCTGCTTTCCCCCATTATGACCCCCCTGCTCACTTACATGATCATCGGGCAGCGCATCGACTTCAGCCCGATCGCCATGTTCTGGAGCATTGTACAAATCGTCATTATCCCCATTGGCTTCGGTGTAGCGTTGCGTCACTGTTTCCCGGACTGGTGCGAAAAGGCAAAAGCCTATCTGCCGGCTCTGTCCTGCCTCTGCATTTCCCTGTTAATCGCAGGTCTGGCCGGTGCAAGCCGGGATGCCATCCTGGCTTCTTCCGCTACCATCATGGCCGTGGTAGTGCTGCATAATCTGTTAGGCAGCGCCCTGGGCTTTGCCATTGGCCGCATCTCCGGCATGAGCTGGAAAAAATGCGTGGCCCTGTCCATCGAAGTTGGCATGCAGAACTCCGGGCTGGCCGCAGGACTGGCGAAGACACACTTCCCCGCCCTGGCAGCCGCTGCGGTTCCGGGCGCCATCTTCAGCAGCTGGCACAATATTTCCGGCAGTATCCTGGCGTGGCTGTACGTGAATTACCTGAATCCCCGCTTTGATGAGGAACTGCAGGGCAATGTGAATACAATCTCCGGAAAGCCTTCTGCCGCGCATTAAGGAACCTTTGGTCAACCGGAACCGAACCCTTTCTGAAATTTCAGCCGGTCATTCCCGGTTATGGAAAATTTTGGCTCATATCGCTTTGATATGAGCCATTTCTTATTGCCCTGTAAAACAGGAGTGGTATAATTAGTTAGATTATATATGGGCAGGTATTTCTTTTTATGCAACTGACACATTCGCAAAGCAAAAAGCAAAATTCTCCGGATGCTGCTACCCGTTCGCAAATTGTAAACACATACCGTTCGTTAAACCACTGGCACAGCTTTCAGTTTAAACTGTTCTGGGAAGGCATCATTGTCGGTATCTTTTCCGGCCTTGTCATCAGTCTGTTCCGGTTTCTGCTGACAAAAGCCGAGGAATGGCGCACGGATCTGTACGAACAGCTGACGCAGCTGCCGGATCTGTATACGGCAGGCTGGTTCGCCATGTTGCTTGTCATCGGCGCAGTTCTCTACAAGCTGACAATCTACGAACCCATGGCGGGCGGCTCGGGTATTCCCCAGGTCAAAGGCGTTATTCTCGGCTTTATGCGCATGAACTGGTTCCGCGTTTTATGGGTCAAGCTGGCAGGAGGTGTCATCGGCCTGGGCGCCGGTCTGTCCCTGGGCCGGGAAGGCCCTTCCATCCAGCTGGGCGCAGTGACGGCGCAGGGCATCAGCCGTTTTTGGGGACGTTCACGCATGGAAGAACGTTACCTGGTTACCAGCGGCGCCGGCGCAGGACTGGCCGCTGCCTTTAATGCGCCTCTGGCTGGCGTTATCTTTTCACTGGAAGAACTGCATCGCAATTTTTCCGCTGTCGTACTGCTGCCGGCAATGACGGCAGCCCTGACGGCCACTTTTGTTTCCCGTGTGTTATTCGGCCGCGGTTTTATTTTCAGCTTTTACGGACTGCCGCCCTTCCCTCATATCCATCTGCTTTACGCCGTCGCGATCGCGGTCATCGCCGGACTCTGCGGCGTCCTTTTTAATACAGGCCTGTTAAACATAAACAAGTTCTACGGTCTCCCCGTTTTTAAAAGCCTGTATTATAAAATCGCTTTTTCACTCCTTTGCGCGGGTCTGCTGGGTTTTGCCCTGCCCCAGGTGCTGGGCGGCGGCAATCTGCTGGTCAACGAACTGGCGTTAAAGACTTTCCCGGTGCAGCTTCTTGTGACCTTATTGATTGGAAAGTTTTTGTTCACCCTGATCAGCTACGGAACCGGTGTTCCCGGCGGTTTTTTTCTCCCCATGCTCGTGTTAGGCGCTTTGGTAGGCAGCATTTGCGCCCACTTCCTGTTAGCATTTCACCTGATTGCAGCCAACCACGCCGCCAATGTTATTGTAATCGCCATGGCCGCATTTTTTTCGGCTTCGGTACGGGCCCCCATCACCGGGACTGTACTGATCAGCGAAATGACCGGAAGCTTTTCCCACCTTATGATTTTAGGAATCACGTCGGCTATCGCTTATATCGTGGCACAGCTTTGCGGCAGTCAGCCTATCTATGAAGCCCTGCTTCTGAAAAACCTGCAGAGCCACAGTACGCCGGATCCGGACGTAGTCAAAGAAGAACGGGATATCGTGGAAGTGCCGGTCAGCAGCGGCAGTATCATCGAAAACAAAAAGGTGAAAGATATCCCCTGGCCTGAACACACGCTGCTGGTAGACGTAAAGCGGGGACCGGACCAGTTGGTACCGGAAGGGAATACCATCATCCGCGCGGGAGATTTCCTCTATGTCCTGACAAAAACAGAAACAGCTGATGAGGTCCGGGCGTTGGGAAGCGATCTGAGAAAGTAGAAACGTTATAAAATATACAAGCTTTTCAAAAGCAGAAAGACCGGACAAAACCGTTCACGGTTGCTATTCCATGGACTCATTCGCCTGTGGCTTCGAAACTCGGGGCTTTGCCCCTCAAACAGTCTCGCCACGGCCGGCGAATTTCGTCTCATAGAATAACGCAATCGTTCCCGATGTTTTGTCCGATCTTCCTGCTTTTTTATAGTCCTGTTCTTTTTTAACTTAAGATGAAATGATTCGGAAAAACACTGCGCTGTTCATACATGTGCTGTCCTGCGCACATACGTATGGAACCGGCAGTACCTCAATAGGTTTTCAGTTCCGGGAAATCATCGCTGAAATCAAAGGTGGCAAAGTAGTCCTTCGGTTCTTCCGCCCGGCGGATCATCTTCACTTCACCGTTTTCCTGCAGCAGCAATTCCGCGCTGCGCAGCTTGCCGTTGTAGTTATAGCCCATGGAAAAACCATGAGCACCGGCATCGTGGATAAATAATAAGTCGCCTTTTTCAATTTCCGGCAGCTTGCGGTCAATGGCAAATTTGTCATTGTTCTCGCAAAGACCGCCCACCACGTCGTAAACATGGGACAGTTCCGCATTTTCTTTTCCCAGCACGGTAATATGATGGTAGGACCCGTACATAGCCGGGCGCATCAGATTTGCCGCGCAGGCGTCTACGCCGATATATTCTTTATAAATATGTTTCTCGTGAATAGCCCGGGTCACCAGCGCACCGAACGGGGCCAGCATGAAGCGGCCCATTTCCGTGAACAGGCTTACGTTGCCCATGTCGGCCGGCACAAGCACCTCTTCAAACACCTTGCGTACCCCTTCGCCAATAGCCAGAATGTCATTTTCCGCCTGTTCCGGATGATAGGAGATGCCCACGCCGCCGGACAGATTAATGAACGTGATATCCGCCCCGGTTTCTTCTTTCAGTTCCACAGCCAGCGTGAACAGCTGCCGGGCCAGCTCCGGATAATACGCATTGGTCACGGTATTGGATGCAAGGAACGCATGAATGCCAAAATGCTTTGCGCCCTTCTGCATCAGCATTTTATATGCCTGCACCATCTGCTCCCGGGTCATACCGTATTTGGAATCGCCGGGGTTATCCATAATGCTGTTGGCAATGGCAAAATGGCCGCCGGGATTAAAACGGCAGCAGATGGTTTCGGGTATGCCCGCCACCTGTTCCAGAAATTCCACATGGGTCAGGTCGTCCAGATTGATGATCGCGCCCATTTTTTTGGCCAGCTGCATGTCCTCCGCCGGGGTTTCATTGGAACTGAACATCACGTCACGGCCTGTCAGTCCCGCGGCATGACTCATCTGCAGCTCGGTCAGAGAAGAGCAGTCCGCGCCGCAGCCTTCTTCTTTTAAAATCTGCAAAATATACGGGTTCGGCGTAGCCTTTACCGCAAAATATTCTTTAAACCCTTTATTCCAGGCAAACGCCTTGTTCACCAGACGGGCTCTGTTACGAATCCCCGCTTCATCATACAGATAAAAAGGCGTCGGGTATTTTTGGGCAATCTGTTCTGCTTTTTCTTTTGTAATGTACGGTATTTTTTGGCTCATAATGATAAGTCTCCTTCTACAGTGCAACAGTAATTCGGCCGCACTCCCCTCAAAATGCGTTCAAAGCATTCCGAACCGTCATAAACGAATTGACAGTTCTTACTTATCATATTATAAACTGCCCGCAGGGTCAATGTAAAAATCGGAAATAGCAGCGAAATCCTTACAAGATTTTGTTATATTGCCGTCCTCTTCGGTTTTCATCCGATTATAAATGAAACGCGGATTGCACTTTGCCACTTTGTCTTATTTAGGATATAATAAACGAAAGATCATTTTGAAAGAAAGGCATTATCATGATCGACTTGACAAAACTGACCACAGAACAGCAGAATCCCAAAACCAAAGCCATCGACGAAGCCTCCGCGCTGGAAATTGTTAAACTGATCAATGCGGAAGACCAGACTGTACCGAAAGCAGTTAAGAAAATCCTCCCGGATATTTCCCGGGCAATAATTGTCATTGCCAACCGTCTTTCCCACGGGGGGCGCTTGTTTTATATCGGCTCCGGTACCTCCGGGCGGCTGGGCATTTTGGACGCGTCCGAGTGTCCGCCCACCTACAGCACGCCGCCGGAACTGGTGCAGGGCATCATCGCCGGCGGTACGCCTGCAATCTTTCGTGCGCAGGAAGGTGCGGAAGATTCCGAATCCGCCGGCGCGGAAGACCTGCAAAACCAAAAATTGACGAACCTGGACGTTGTCGTCGGCCTTTCCGCATCAGGAAGGACACCCTATGTAATCGGTGCGCTGAAATATGCACAGCAGACCGGCGCCTATGCCATCGCCGTAACCTGTACAGAAAACCCGGAAACCGAAGCACACGCAAACCTTTCCCTCACCGCTGTAACCGGTCCGGAAGTCATCACCGGTTCTACCCGCATGAAAGCCGGCACGGCGCAAAAGCTGATTTTAAACATGCTTTCCACCGGCAGCATGATCCTGATGGGAAAAGTGTACGGCAATTTAATGGTCGATTTGCAATGTACCAACAGCAAGCTGAAGGCACGGGCAAAACACATATTAATGGAAGCTTCCGGATGTGACGGTGAAACAGCGGACAAGCTGCTGGAACAATCCCGCGGAGAAGTAAAGCCTGCGATTCTGATGCACCTGGCCGGTATTGATTACGAAACAGCTGTGCAGAAACTGAAAGAAAACCAGGGACGCTTAAAACAGGCCCTGAAGTGAAGCTTCGATAGTAACAACATTGCGCTCATATTGGGTTGCATTTGATTCAACAGCAAAAGCAAAAACGAAAAACGCCTCGCCTATTTTAAAAGATTGAAAAACTGTAAAAGGTTTGGTCAACCGTAATAGGAGTACAATACTATGAAATTAGGAATTTCCCTATATCCGGGACTTGACGCGGACAGGGCAAAAAGCCTGCTGCTGTTGCAAAAAGCGGCAGCCTTAGGTTACAGCCGCGTCTTTTCTTCCCTGCACATTCCGGAAAGCAATGCCGCTTCCCTGCGTGAAGACGCCCTGTATCTTTTTGCCTATGCGGAGAGCCTGGGACTGGATGTGATTGCCGATATTTCGCCTCTCACCTTGAAGATTCTGGACATCCCCGAACTGACACCGGCCAGGCTGAAACAGCTTCACATTACCACGACCCGCTTTGACTACGGAATCGGAACCGAAACCATCGCAGCCTTCAGCCGCGAAATGAAGGTCCAGCTAAACGCGTCCACCGCCCGTTCCGTGGAGTTACATGCGTTATTAAAGGCGGAGGCGGATTTTTCCCGCATCGACGGCCAGCATAATTTTTATCCCCGTCCCCATACCGGCCTCAGTTCTGAAACAGTTCAGCGGCAGAATGCATTGCTGCACCGGCACGAAATTCCGGCGGGGGTTTTCGCGGCCAGCCAGACCGGCAGGCGGGGACCGCTGTATGCCGGCCTGCCCACCATGGAAAGCCTCCGGGGTATTGCCCCCTGCGACGCCGCTCCCATTTTGACTGCCATCGGCTGCGACAGCCTGATTATCGGGGACAGCAATCCGACGCTGGCGGAACTGGAAGCCCTGGCCGATCCGGAGACCCTGGCCAAGGCAGACGCCCGTTATTCCCGCAAGGCCCTGCCGCCCAAAAAAGAATGGCAGCCGGATGCGCCGCTGCCATTACATATTCATGTTTTATCAGAGGCTCCTTTTATCAAAAGCCTTTTATCCCGGTCCTATACCAACCGCCCAGACCCGGCGGCAGATGTCATCCGTGCCAAGGAAAGCCGGGACGCCGCAAAAGACATTACCATCGTACCGGAGCGGAACGAAAATAAACTCATCATTGAAATGCCGAAAGAATATGCCGCCGTATTCGCAGGCCCCCAACATCTGGCTAACGGGAAAAAATCTTCCCTGTTGCCGGTGGGAACTGTCCTGCTCGATAATAATACGTACGGACGTTACAAAGGTGAACTCCAGATTTTAACCGCGCCCCAGCCAATGGATCCCCGCAGCAATGTAATTGCCCAGGTCAAAAAAGAAGACGTACCGCTGCTGTCGTTGATCAGTGCGGAGATTCCATTCTGTTTTATAATAGAATAAAAGTTTTTCCCATAAAAAATTACAAGGGAAAATTTCTCGCAAAACCGTTCCCGTTTGCTATTTCATGGACTCATTTGCCTGTGGCTTCGAAACTCGGGGCTTCGCCCCTCAGACAGTCTCGCCACGACGGCAAATTTCATCTCATGAAATTTCGCAAACGATCACGATGTTTTGCTTAGAACTTTTCCCTTGCTGTTTCTTCTGTACAAACCTGTTACAAATACTTCAATATCTCTTTCGCATGGGGCAGAATAATATCCGGTTTCACCGGCCCCTGCTCCACATCCTCCAGTGTTGCTTCCCCGGTCAGCACCAAAATCGAAAGAATGCCGTTATCCGTTCCAAACCGAATATCCGTCATCAGCCGATCGCCCACCATGGCGATCTCTTCTTTTTTCAGACCGGTGCGTTCCATCACCGTATCAACCATATAACCGTAAGGCTTGCCTGTAATATATTCCGGATCTTTGCCCGTAGCGGTTTTGATACAGGCCAGAAAAGCCCCCGTATCGGGAATATATTCCCCGCCTTCGATGGGACAGCGCACGTCCGGATGGGTCGCGATGTAAGGAACGCCTCTGTCAATGAGACGGCAGGCAATGGTCAGGGTTTCATAGGTCAGGGTCTGGTCAAACCCCACTACCACCAAATCCGTTTCATCCTCCAGTCGGGACGTAAGCGTAAATCCGCCTTCTTTAATGGTGGCTTTCAGTTCCGGCGTACC
Source organism: Acidaminococcaceae bacterium (assembly GCA_017443005.1). Lineage (GTDB taxonomy): Bacteria > Bacillota > Negativicutes > Acidaminococcales > Acidaminococcaceae > Succiniclasticum. The sequence continues at coordinate 19,673 of JAFSPK010000150.1, read as the reverse complement.
CAGTACAAAGAGCCTTGCCCCCGGTTTGCTGTGTTTCAGATGACTTACCAGCGCATCTGAAGAAATCAGGATGTTGTTTTTCGTCACCGGCACACCCATGGAATTCATCTTCTTCACGTAATGCTCGTGATTTTTGGACGAATTATTGGTAACCAGATAATAAGAACGACCCGCTTCCTTCAGACGGTCAAAAAAACCTTCCATGCCGGGAATCAGTTCCATGCCCAAGTTGATGGTACCGTCCATATCAAACAAAAAACATTTTATCTGTTTTAATCGCTCTAAATGATCTGTCTTCATATATTGATCCTTTCCGCAAAAGAGTAACTCCGTTCTCCTAAAAAAACGATCTGTTACACTGAGTTAAATGCAGTCAAATTTTCAACGTATCCGCCCGGCTATTTTGCGTTGATCCATTCCCGGATCAGCGCCTGCTTTTCCCCTGCCATCCAACGCAGGTCATCGCTGGGAACGGTTCCGATATCGCCATATTTGTTTTTGTCGTTCAGCGCATCTGCCAGCGGGTTCATCCGGTACTCGCGCATAATCTGCAGCGCTTCTTTGGACAAAAGGTATTCCATCAGGCGCTCCGCTTCTTTTCGCTTTTGCCCGTTTTTCAGGATTGCCACTGCCGTTATCATATTTTTATTCCCGTCCCGTACCGGAGCGGCATATAAAAACGGATGCTCTCTTTCCAGAGCCAGCGCATGGCGCAATGACATGACCGCCACCGCTTTATTCCCCAGATACACTTCATATCCGGCCTTTGCCTCTGTCGGCAGATAGAGTACCTGCTGGGTACGCAAACTGCCCGCAAACTGCAATGCGGCATCCCGGCCCCGCAGCTGCCATAAAGAAGTAATCAGCCCGTAAGGCGGACCCCCGGTCGCCGGATCGGCCATAACGATTTCGTTATGCAGCACCGGCTGCAACAGCCCGTCCCAGGAAGACGGCGGCTCAATTCCCAGTTTTCGCATGTTGTTCCGGTTGCTCAGCAGCGCAATATAGTCAATGGATAAGGGAACCCACCTTCCGTCACGATCCATGTACTGCGGCGGAATATTGGCAGCGCCCCGGGGCAGGTACGGAACCAGCATATCGCGTTCTGCCGCCATGTAATATTCCTCGGCAGAACCGCCCATCCATACATCCACCTTGCTTGCACTCAGCAAATCCAGACGCTGGGATAAGGAAGTCGCCACCAGCGGATCGAACTCCACTACGATTCCCGTCTTGTTGGCAAAACCTTCAACAAGAGCCTCGGAAAGATTCCGGTTCATGCTGCTGCAGACCCGGACGACTCCTTCCACAGGCGGATCCTGTTTTTGCGAACCGCAGCCTGCCTGAAACAGCAGGCACAACAATAAAAGAAATAGAACAAAATACTTTTTCATATCAATCGAACAGCTCTTACCTTATACTGTGTTGGAAGACTACGCATCTTCATAAAACGAAACCACCGCGATGCGGCCGGTTTGTGTAACACCCGGATACGACACATACCGCTGCAGAATTTCACAGCTTATAACAGCATTATACCATAAAAGAACGGGACGGTAACGTTTCTTTTGTTACCGCCCCGTGATGATTCTGATGTTCAACGCAATAATTCTTTCATTTTGTTTACTCATCTTTGGCAAAGGACATTACATTGTCAAAATCCAGATACACGGTTTCCCCGTCCTGATACGTATTGTATCCGGCGCCCTTCTGGATTACACGTACGATATGGTCTTTCACCTTTACCCTGTAATCCACGCTGTCGCCCATATAGAACCGGTGATTCATGACGCCTTCCACCATACCCCCGGTCTTGGAGAGGGTAATCTGTTCCGGACGCACAGCCAACACAGCTTCCCCGGCCAACTTTTTGGGGTTCGGGAAAGAAATGGCTTCATCCCCCTGCATAAAGATCCGGTCGCCCTTCGCCGTGGCCGGAATAAAGTTTACCAGTCCGATAAAGTCGGCTACCATCTGGTTGGCAGGTTTTGTATAAATGTCATAAGGCTTGCCGATCTGCTGCACCTTGCCCATACTCATGACCACGATCCGGTCAGACATGGTCATGGCTTCGCTCTGATCATGGGTTACGTAAATGACGGTGATGCCCAGTTCTTTCTGGATGGCGGAAATCTCAAAACGCATGCTTTCCCGCAGCTTGGCATCCAGGTTGGACAATGGTTCGTCCAGCAGCAACAGGCTGGGTTTTGCCACCAGCGCGCGGGCCAGAGCCACACGCTGCTGCTGTCCGCCGGACAGCTGACTGGGCAGACGTTCCGCATATTCTTTCAGGTGAACCAGCTCCAGCATTTCCATGACCTGTTTCAGCCGTTCCTCTTTGGGCACGTTCTGGATCTTCAGCGGATAACCTACGTTATCGATGACATTCATATGGGGCCATACGGCGTAACTCTGGAATACCATACCGATACCGCGTTTTTCCGGCGCCAGGAAATATCCTTTTTCCGCATTGGAGATTTCCTGGTCCCCGATCATAATCACGCCTTCCGATGGTTTCTCAAACCCGGCGATCATCCGCAGGGTGGTAGTCTTGCCGCAGCCGGACGGACCCAGGAACGAAATAAATTCGCCGTCCGCCACTTCAATATTAAAATCCCCTACTGCGGTTACATTGCCATATCGTTTGTATATATGTTGAAGCTTTAACTCTGCCACGCTATTCTTCCCTCCGTTTCACCGCTTTACGGAAACACCGGTTTGTCAGCGTTTCCGTATAAAAATTATTCTTTCAGGAACCGGCGCCGCAAAACGTGTCGCCTCCGGAGCCTGCTTCCTGGAATTTTCTTGGAAAAAGCTGATCAGATGCTTACCTTTCCTTTCGTCACTTTATTCAAAATGATATTGCCGATCAATACGATCAGCAGGATGATGACCGAAAGAACGGAAGCGTTCTGCGTATCCGCATAAGTCTGCAGTTCGTACAGCAACACGCCGAGCGATTTCGTGTCCGAGCCGTACAGCAGGTTGGACATGGTCAGTTCGTAGAAGCTGGGCATGAAAATCAGGAACCAGCCCGCTACGATAGAAGGCGCAACCAGCGGCATGATGATATCCTTGCAGGTTCGGATCCAGCTTGCGCCGGAACTCAGGGCCGCTTCTTCCAGGCTGATGTGAACCTGGCTTAAGGATGCGGCAATGGTTCGGACACTCATGGTCATGTACTTGACCAGATAGGAAACAATCAGAATCCACATGGTGGAATACAAGTTAAGGCCGTAATTACCGGAGAATGTGACAATCAGGGCCAGGGCGATAACGATGGATGGCGTGGCGCCGCCCAGTACCACCAGCAAATCCGGTATGCTGCGGCCGGTCACATTGGTTTTAACAGAGAGATAGGCAACGAACAAAGCCAGCACCGTTCCGATGCAGGCAGCAACAATGCCATAGCCGATGGAACGCCATACGCTTTCCATATATTGGGAACTGGTCACCACCGGTATCCAGGCGTCAATACCGAAATTATCCAGCGCCAATCCCTTGGACATGCTCACCAGGAATGAGGTGACAACGATAGAAGTCAGGGGAAGGATGACTGCGATGAAGGCATACCCGGCAACCAGCCCGAAAGCCGGCCATTTCCACTTGCCCAGCTCCACCATATTGGGGCGGGTACTTTTACCGCTGATGGTAGTGTAATCTTTGTGGCTCAGCATCCAGCTCATAAAAATAAGCAACCCGTTGGCCACTACCATCATGGAAACAGCAAGGGCCGTGGCATCGCGAATGCCTTTATCGTCACCCATATACAAAAATGTTACGATACGCGTGGTCATCACTTCAATATTGCCCGGCATACCGACGATAGCCGGAATACCGAAGCAGGACGCCGCCGCGATGAACACCAGCAGACCGCCGGCCACGATGGACGGCATCATCAGGGGAAGCGTTACGTCCCACAGGGTTTTCAGGGGCGAAGACCCGGAGATCCGGGCTGCCTCCTCTAACGTGGGATCCATTTTTTCCATAGCCCGGGAAATAGTGATAAAGGCAAACGGCGAATAGAACAGGGTAAGTACCCAGGCTAAGCCGCCCATAGTATATATATCAAAAGGCGCTTTCTGTAACCCGAAGATAAATTTAATGAAATCGTTCAGATACCCGACGCTAGGATTCAGCAGCTGAACCCAGGCGATAGCGCCCACATATGGCGGAATCATATAACTGGCCACCAAAATCGTCCGGAAGGCTTTCTTTCCCGGCAGATCCGTGCGGCCCACCAGCCAGGCTAACGGAAATGTAACGATAACGCTGGCCACCATAACAATAACGGAAAGCTGGATCGTATTGGTAAGAGCTCTCCAGTTGACCTTCTTGCCATACACATCTTTATAGTTGCTGATATCGAAAACACCATTTATGAACAGGCTGTCGTAAATCAGCACCAGCAGGGGAAACACGATAAAATATAATAACAACAGCACAGAGATAGCAATTACAATAAATTTACTATCGAGGCGGGGCAAAGATTTTTTCACTTTGTCTCCTTTCCCCGGTTCTTCCGGTAAGAGTCGGGAAACGCCGACCGGTTCGTCAGCGCGCTTTCTGAAAACGCGCACACCGCGTCAGCGCATTTTAAGGAATGGGAAATCAGGGACCGCCAAAACGGCCCCTGATAACCTCCATTCAACTCAATTTTATAAACGTTTTCGTATAATTCTCAGGCCACACCATTATTCCATTACAGTGGTGCGGAAACCTTCTTTAATCTTGGCTTCTTCAAAGGCCAGCTTATCCCAGTCAATCGGAATCGCATTCTTGTTCAGGTCGGCCAGTTTGATGCCGGCGCCGTTAGGCGGATTTACGTCGCCACGTACGGAATGCATCCAGCCGGCGGTAACGGCTTTCTGTCCTTCAGGGCTTAGCCACCAGTCAACCAATGCTTTGGCAGCTTCCGGATTCTTGGTGTCCTTGAAGATACCGATTGGCGAATTGATGATGATACAGCCTTCTTTCGGATAGCATACAGCCAAAGGTTCTTTCTTGGTTTCCTGCAGTTTCAGGATGTTTTCTTCCAAAATAACGGCGGCCATGTATTCGCCGGTCAGCAGTTTATTCTGGATAGCGGAGTTGCCTTCTTCTACCCGCAGGCCGTTGGCTTTCAGCTTCTTGAAATAATCCCAGCCAAATCTGGGATCCAGCGCCATAGCGCCAACCATTACATAGGCCGTACCGGACAGCATCGGGTTCGGCATGGCAATTTTGCCTTTATATTTCGGTTTGGTCAAATCTTCCCAGCTGGTAGGAATATCTTCTTTGGCCAGTTTATCCTTATTGTAAGCAATGATCATATTGTTAACGCGGACCGGCAGCCAGGTGAAGTCTTTATCACTTGCCAGAACAACGTCTTTAAGTTGCGGCGATTGGTAGCTCATCAGCAGGCCCTGTTTCTTCAGTGCCAGATAATAAGACGGGTCGGCAACCATCAGCACGTCCGCGCCAATTTTTTTCGCTTTGATTTCGCCGGCAATCTTGGTTTTCAGTTTTTCGGTGCCGTTCTGGAACCAGGAAACTTTCAAGCCAGGGAAAGCCTTGGAGACATTGGGTTTACAGAGTTTATCCACGATATCCGGATAAATAGAAGTGTAAACGCTAACTTCTCCTGACGGGCCTTTTTTCGCGTCAGCAGCCGGAGCCGCCGGTTTTTTGTCGCCGCCTCCGCATCCTGCAGCCATTACCGCAGCCATAGCCATTAATGCAGCAGCGCCCAACAGTTTTTTGTTCATGATGCAATCTCCTTCTTTCCTAAAATTTTTATTCACTTATGTACAGATTCCGCTTTTGGTTAAAGTTGAACCTGATAAAACCAATATATTTCCGTATGTGCTAAACTAATACTCATAATTATTTTCGATACAATATTACAATATCCTGCTTACAACAGTATGTTTTTTTTATAAATTTTAATTAAAAACCGTAATCTGTTTCCTGTATATATTGTACCACATTCCCGAATTGTATGCCACACAAAACTTATTCCGGCCTGCCCGGCAGAAGCGAATTGAAGTCAGGCTTTTATTTCGCAAAAATATTGAGCTCCCATGCAGGCACATAGGGATGCTTCCGCATATAAATCTTATAATCCGGCTGCAGCTTCCACAACAGCAGCGGCAACGCAAAAATATCTTCGTCGTGATGGTAGGCCGCAATGAGCAGCTTCGGCAACGCTCCGTTACAGCCCGGTATCAGATGCCGGGCTGCACCCTCGAGAGCTTCCTTTTCCACACCTTCCACGTCAAACTTCATATAATCGGCCTGTTCGTTTCCTAAAACAGAATCAACAGACACGACCTCGCTCTGCTGCAGTTTTACTTTTTTACGCAGAGAAGAATTCAGCGGCTGGTTGTGTACCGAATCCAAAAACACCGGGGAAACATCTGGCGGCAACCCCACCCCATTTTTATAAAATGTTGACTGCCTGCCCCCGTTCCCGGTCAGTTCCAGACTCCCGCAGACATTCCAGACTCCCGCCTGCAGGCAACTGATATGATCAATATTATTTTGCCGGACATAAGCTATCAGCTTTTTAAAATTTTTCGGATCCGGTTCCAATGCAAATATTTTATTGTAGCGTCCCCGGGTAAACCGTAAAAACTCCTGAACCGTATCCCCGTTATAAGCCCCCAAATCCACATAGATTTCGGCTTCACCAAAAGCAAAGAGTTCTTTCACATCCTCTGCCCTGTTCGTTGTACAGGACTGCAGATACGAAAGCTTTCCGCTGAGTTTATAATTCAGAACTGACGCAAACGTTTCACGTGAAACTTCATCCGCCAGCCTGTTGTACACCGTCTGCAATTGTGTTTCATATTTTTTAATCCAGTCCGGGGTCACCGCCTCGTCTCCGGCAAACACCGGCACATGAGGCGCATAGGTTTCATGGACAGAAGCCAGTTTATAAAAGCGTTCTATCACTTCCGGCAACTCGCTGGCAAACGCAATCAGCACGATAACTTTTTCCCGAAGCGCCAGCAGTTCACTGAAGGCGCGCACCACAAAGTCATGGAACTTCTGCCCTCTCACAAATTCATCACTGGCAAAAATGCCGGAAACAGCAACGCCTTCTTCTGCCAGCCGGGCAAGTATCTTGTCCGCGCCGTCGCCGGTTCCGTATAAAACAACCGGCTTTTCCACCGTTTTTAGATATTCCCATACTGTGATTTTTTCTTTTATAAAAGATAACATAACCATCCTCATTCTTTCTTAAAGGAAACACTGATTAAATTTATTATATCACGCCAAGAAGCACTTTCCTACTGCATCTGTTCATAAAGGAATTTTTCATCTCTCCCACAAACAGAATATCTGTTTTGCGGTTCTCGTTTTTATAGTAAACAGTTGCGCTAACAGAGTGAAAATGTTAAAATAAATTAAGTCCTATTAATGAGAATCTATCTGAATTAAAAGGGGGAGCAATCATTATGGCGCTTCTTGAATCCGGCGAGAACTATCTGGAAACCATACTGATACTGCAACAGCGCAACGGCAACGTCCGTTCCATCGACATCGCCACGGAAATGAATTTTTCCAAGCCCAGCGTGTCCCGGGCCATGAGCATCCTGAAAAAAACCGGCTACATCATTATGCACCCGGACGGACGGATCGTGCTCACGGAAAACGGCCTGAAAAAGGCTGCTTCCGTATTGGACCGGCACAAAACGCTGACGGTCTTCCTGACCGATATCCTGAACGTGCCGCCTGACACCGCGGAAAAAGACGCCTGCCGCATCGAGCACATCATCAGCCCGGTAACCTTTGCCGGCATTAAGAAAATAGTAAAAAATCACAAAAAGAAATAGTATCTCCAGCAAGTTAGTAACAGCAACAAACATATATTTTTGCACAGACTTTTTGCATAGTTTTGTTCCAGGACTTTTACGATGCTTTGCTTTCGTAAAAGTCCTTTTATTTTAAAATTTAATTTTATTGATAATATTTATTATTAGTATTGATTTTTTACATAAGATGATTTATAATGTTCACAGCTATCGGGTAAATACACGCATCAGCCAAGGATGCGATTTATACCTGACAACGAATTTAACAAAATATTTTAAACGAAAGAGGTAATCCATCATGAAAAAATTCGGCAAAGCATTAACCGCTGCCGCCCTGGCAGTAAGCTGCATGGCAATCGCAATCCCCGGTTACGCTGCCTACAGCCTCAGTGACGAAGTAAAGGCTCCGACCCCTGCGTTAAAACAGGCTTCTGAAATCGGCGTTCGCTCCTACAGCAACCCCGCCCTGCAGAACCTGCCCGACAAAGACGCCATGGTAGTTATGTCCTTCGGCACCACCATGAAAGAAACCCGCGACAAAACCATCAACCCGACCATCGATGCCATCAAAGCAGCGCTGCCCGGCGTAAAAGTGGTTACCGCTTACACTTCCCACATCATCATTGACCGCGTAAAAGCCAATGAAGGTATCGAAATCCCCACCCCGGAAAAAGCCCTGGAACAGCTGAAGGCTGAAGGCTACACCCGCGTTGCCCTGGCAACCCTGGACGTAATCCCCGGCATGGAATACGAATACAAGACCGCTATTTACCGTCTGTATCGCGACAACTTCAAGAAAATGACCTTCGGCACCCCGCTGCTGTACTGGCAGGGCCAGGAAGAACAGCCGGACGATATTAAAGATTTCGCGGAAGCAATGTCCACCCAGTTCCCGAAATTAGGCAAAGCTGACGCCGTACTGGTTATGGCTCACGGCACTCCCCATCCGGCCAACGCTTACTACTCCGTAGTACAGGATCGCTTCAACGCCCTGGGAAAAGGCAACATCCATATTTACAGCGTTGAAGGCTGGCCTTCCCTGGAAGACGTAATTCCGAAACTGAAAGCTGACAAGGTTAAGAACGTAACCCTGATGCCCATGATGATGGTTGCCGGCGACCATGCCAACAACGACATGGCCGGTGATGAGGAAGATTCCCATAAGACCATCCTGACCAAAGAAGGCTTCAAGGTTAACACCTACATCCATGGCCTGGGCGAAAACAAAGCCGTCCAGAAGATGTTCGTTAACCATGCCCTGGAAAGCTGGGATGCCCTGACCGGCACCGCCAAAGCCCAGAGCACCGGCATGCAGCATTAATTCCGGTTCATCCCAAATTAACTGAATAAAAAAGGACGCTCTCGGGCGTCCTTTTTTTAAATCAGTGTTTCCTCAACATCGCTGTACAACAGCACAAACTGTTACCGAAAAGTCATCAGCACTCTCACGCTACGTATGAATAAAGGCGGTACTTTAATGAAAGAAACGGCAAAACTGGATCTGTATGTGGAAGCGCTGCGCGCAGAACGGACCGCAATACTGCGATGGGATCTGAAGACAGACCGTGTATATGGTGAAACCGCTTTAACGGATATTTTTCCCGCAAAGCTGGAAAACGCCAGCTATTCGGATTTCCTGTTAAACAAGTTACCGATCCATCCTAATGACAAATATTATTTTACAGCATTTATAGATTTTATAAAAAAGCCTCACAACGAGTACGCGGATAAAACCTGTGAAAAAGTATTCGATTACAGGGTTCAGGGAGACAACGGCGAATACCGCTGGTTCCATGTGCGGTACATCGTGCATTTTGAAAAAGAATGGCCCCGGTACGTGACGATCCTGCTCCGGAACACCGACTCCGAGCACCGCCGTACCGAAGAGCTGCAGCAAAAAGCCCAGCGTGACGCCCTCACCGGTCTGTACAACAAAGACTATGCCCGGCAGCTGATCAAAGAAGCCCTGGGCGTGCTCGGCACGGTGAAGGCGCTGCTGGTCCTGGACATGGACGGCTTTAAAAAAATCAACGATAACCTGGGCCATCTGTTCGGTGACGCCGTCATCTCCGACATGGCACTGACCCTGGCAGAAGTGTTCGACGACACGGATATCTTAGGCCGTGTCGGCGGCGATGAATTCGTGGTGCTGATCCGGGACGCATCAGACCGCAACCTGGTAGTAGAGCGCTGCGAAAAACTCCGGAACATGCTGCGGCGCAGCTTCTCCTATGGCGACGGCAAAGAACTCCACGTCAGCGGCAGCGTCGGCATCGTTCTGTCCCCGGAATACGGGCGCCGCTACGAAGAGCTTTTCGGTTTTGCGGACGCAGCCCTGTACGAAGCCAAACGACGGGGCCGGGACATGCAGGTGTTTTATACAAAAGATATCCAGGCAGGTCAGCGCAAAAATAAAGAAGAAAACGCAATTATGCAGGAACGGCAGGCTTTCCTGACCAATCCCCAGGTTTTCATTTTCCAGATGCTTTACGAAACCGGCGACGCGCGGATCACGGTAGAAACACTGCTGGCCCTCTTCGCCAAGTATTTTATGGTGCAGCGTGTCGTAATCTACCAGCAGAAACGGGGACAGTGGGTCTGCTGGTTCGAATGGCATGCCGACGGATACAGTTCCGCAGAGGCTGCCCACGATGGCGCCGCCTTTGAATATATCAACAACAGTTTTCGGAAAGAAATCTACGGAACCTTTTCCGAATGCCCGGATTCCGCAAAACTGGAGGGTGAAGCAGGCAAGATACTGGCAGAGCGGAAAATTTTTTCCTTCCTGCATGCAGGAATCATAAGCGAGGGAAAGCGCATCGGCTTTGTTGGGTTTGACGACTGTCGGGGCCCCCGGATCTGGACAAAACAGGAACACGAAGTGTTAAAGACCTTTGCCGATGTACTGGGTACCTTCCTTATGGATCAAATGCGCTATGAAATGGTACGGAAAGGCTACTGGCACATGCAGGGAGTCCTGAACGCAATGCCCCAGCGCATCTGGGTCACCTCGGGCAAAGACGGCAAGGTCCTTTACATGAATTCCGCCGCCCGGAGATCCCTGGCAGGGCCGGAAAACGGGGAAGAACGGAACTGTTATAAAGTTGTGACAGATTCCAACCGCCCCTGCGTCCGTTGCAAGCATTTTAAACTGCGGGGCAAGTGCCCTGTGGGCCTGCGGCTGAAACACGACGGGGAGCAGCACGGCCTGACACCGTTTTCTGTTCTTTGGGAAGGTGACGGGGAAAGCAATGTATTTGTAGACAAACTATAAAATTAGCACTGTCAGCCCGGTTGTAATACGGGTTAACAGTGCTTTTCATTTTTTGCTCGAAAACTGTTCACGTTTGCTATTCCGTGGACTCATTCGCCTGTGGCTTCAAAACTCGGAGTCGCGTTGGCTGGGCAACCCGCCTCCCACTTCCTCGCTCCGCCCGCGCAGCATCGCTTCGCATATCAATATCGCTCTGCAAATTAAGGAAATAGCTGTCAGATACACCAAAGTAACGACCTAAACGGATGGAGGTATCCGCCGTGATCTTCCGCCGGTCATGCAGTATTTCCAAAATACGGGACGTGGGAACATGAATATCCATCGCCAGTCGGTAAGCCGAAATCTGCAATGGGTTCATAAATTCTTCCAGAAGAATTTCGCTGATTTTGGGTGTAGATATTATTTTAGCCATGGTCGCTTCCTCCAATTTTACTTTGAAAGCAATCCAAAAACTCTGACACAGTCATTATCTTAACGTCTTGAAACTGACGAATGCTGAGAAGATCTTTATCGCCACTTACAATATAAAAACAACACGCATCTACAGCGCATTCTATAAATTTGTCATCATCTGCATCTCTACAAATGCGTATAACAGAATTTGATTCAATAATTTTGCAAGCGGCAATGACCTGACTTAATGGAAGTTGAAGCGGTTTATTTGGATATCGAGAACATAATTCATCACAAGTTTCCTGATATTCCACGATAATTTCATTCGTTGCAAAAGCTTCCAAATGATGTTTCACCAAATGTTCAAGCAGTTGCCGGGGCCGCCCTCCAAAGAAAATAGCAGAAGCAATAACATTGGTATCAATAACGATTCTCATGCCCTCGCCTTTCTTCTGCCCCGTACCGTTTTTATCGCAGAGCTGATATCTTCTTCCGTCATACCTACTTCCTTTGCCCATGCGGAAGCTGCATCCATCAGGTGCTGGAATTCAGAAATATCCGGCATGGGAACGGGTTTAAGAATTATGCTGCTTCCATCGCTGATAACAATCAGCCTGGCACCCGGCCCAATCCGCATGCTGTCACGAATCAGTTTCGGCAACACCACCTGGCCTTTGGAAGATAAAGCTGTCACGTCAGTAATATATTGCGCCATAATGCTAACCTCCTCAGTAAGATTTTCTTATTTTATTATAAACGATGCTCTACATTTTTTCAACTATTGTTTTCCCCATTAAAAAAGCAGGAAATCAAAAGAGCGTCTGCCAAAATGATATGGAAGACTTCTTTGTTGATTCAGTGTTATTTGCCATAAAAAACAAAAAAACGTCCACACCTTTCGATGCAGACGTTTCACGTGAAACAACGGGAATGGTTTTACAAAGCTTTCCCTTGTTTCTTTTTTCACTTTTTCACAACGTCGCCGCGCATGGCGGCGATGTTGCAACTCAGTTCCCCGATGACTTCCGTCAGGCCTGCCAGTTTGTTTTCCATACGCACCAGCAGGAACCAGCTCAGTACCACGGGAAAGCCGAAGTCTTTAATGAAACTGAAAACTTCCGTGGTATCCATGACGAGACCCCCGTTTCATTACTCTACAACAGGATCCAGGGTAATGGTACGCAGGCGGCCTTCCACGGCTTCCACGATGTCGCCGCCGGACGTGTTGAACACATTGTTGGCAACAAGCAGATTCCCATGATCGTGACCACCGCGTTAACCCAGGAACAGCTGAAAGAAGGCAACGTGACCCGCCAGAACATTCTTTCCCGGATGAAGGAACGCTGCTACTTCCTGACCTTGGGCAACATCAAACGCCGGAACAAACTGGCAAACAAACGCTGGAGCCGTTTCCGGGAATTATTGGATATCAAAGACAGCGGCGGCAATGGCGGCGGTGGCGGAACCGGCGGCGCCCCCACGATGCCCAATCTTTACGAAGATCTTGTACTGATCGGCGAAGCGGAAGTGGAGGACTGAGGCGCATATCCGAAAACCGAATGAACATAAACCGCATCAGTGCAAACTCCATTACGTCGTATAAAATGCAAAAACCTGCTGCACAGCCGCACAGCAGGCACAAAATCAAAAATGAAAAGGAGTAAAATAGATTATGACCATAAAAGAAGCCATTGAAATTGGCAAAAAGAAGATTGGACCCCGCAACCAAAATTCCTTGGGCAGCAACCCGGAACGCATTTACGAAATCCTGGGCTTTACCAACGCAAAATTTTTCGGCTGGAACAAAATCAGCCGCATCCGCTATTTTGAAAACCTTTGGCAGAAGCACGCCTATTACCAGTACGTGTGCCACAAGCTGGTGAAGTGCAGCTTCAAACAGGCGCTGATCACCCCGGATTTCAAAAAATACAAAATTTTTATATTCAGCATCGCGGATGAAGACTTTTACGGCTCCCATTCCGGCTACGACACCACCCCCAGGGTAGTGCTGATTTGGAGGTAAACAAGGAATTGCTATGTAAAACCCCTGATGCATGCTGAACGCATCAGGGGTTGGATCACTTATAGTGGCTCACACCGATCACTACAAAAGCAACCAACAAAAAACTCCCTGCCTGCCGCTATAATTAACTTTAGCGATAGACAGGGAAATTATTTACAAAGCTGAAACTCAAATGCCCGCCACATCTCTGCGGCGGGCACATCATCACACATTATTTTTTCCCTTTTTTGGTTGCTTTCTTTTTGGCCGGTTTTACATTAACAGCATCTTTGAATGCTTTGCCTGCTTTGAAAGCGGGAACAGTAGCGGCTGCGATTTTGATGGTTTTGCCATCCTGCGGGTTCTTGCCGGTACGGGCAGCACGTTCACGGGCTACGAAAGTACCAAAGCCAATCAGCTGTACTTTGCCTTTCTTGGCAACTTCAGCAACGGTCACTTCAACGAGAGCCTTCAGGGCTTTTTCTACGCTGGCCTGGGTCAATTCAGTTTTTTCGGCAACTGCTGCTACGAGTTCTTTTTTGTTCATGTTGAACGCTCCTTTGTTAAATATTTTTGTGAGAGTGCATGACCACTGGGTTCATAAATATAATATCAGCATTCATCAGGGTTTGCAAGGGATAAAACGTGTTTTTATAACAAAACTTCCTTTTTATCTAAAATAGCCTGGCCTGCCGTGCATGCGGGACAGAAACAAATCTTGCCACCTGCCGCTTTTATCTTTTTCCCTGTCTCCACCATAGCCGCCGCAGCCTCTGCGCCAAATATTGCCTTACCTTCGTCCGGACTGAAGAATTCCAAAGTGTCGTCAAGGCTATGCACATCTTCTTCCAGTTCCGCCACCAACAGTTTACCAGCTTCCTTTTCGTCCGGTGTATCCAACACATCCAGATATGTCTGAGCCGCCGCTTTCAATTCCGGGCAGCAGCTGGGCGCAGCTATAACTTCTTTAATTTTTTCCACGATATAATCACGTTCTGCATTTGCGTTCTTTATACTCGAGCGGATGTGTTGCAGTATAAAAACCGCAAAAAGGTCCAATAAAAACATGATTGCCAATATTGATATTTGCACCGTCCATAAAATAACAACCGTGGTTTACAAATACATTTTTCCCAAGATGAGTGTTACAACCATAATCAAAATAAACCGGGGCAAGTATAGAAAGTCCTTCCGGCAAATCGTTCCCGATAAGTAATCTGAGATAATTTATCTGTTCATCACTGCCTGGCCTGCTACGATTATATTCATAACATATCTGTTCTGCTTTAATGCGTTTTTGCAACAATTCAGGATCATGATTAGCATCATACCATTTGCCTGTTATCATCTTTTGCCATTCTGTCATTGCTATTGTTTTTCTCATTTTGGCTTTTAATTTTCCTTCAAAAATCTGAAGCCACAGCTGTAGCTTCTCGTAAATCAGCCCGACAAATCCCGATTGTAAACTTAATGATAGTCAATCCCCTTATTGGCCTGCCGTCAATCCCATTTCCAGGAATCGCTGTAACCGATACGCTTTTGTTTCATATATGGCTTCATCGTCTCCCATACAGCTCTTAATACCGGCTTTTCGCTTGCAGATTCCATGTATTCCCACTGTCCGGTGGACTTGTCAAAAATGTGGCCCACAAGCCAGTCGTTTTGCGATTCAAAACCGTAGATGATAGTTTTCTTCAGGGAACCGTCGCTGACAAGAACTGCTTTTACCGATACGCGGTAATCCATTCCTTTGGGAAGAATATCAGCGTTTATGCTTTCCGAATCCAGATAAAACGAATGACCGTCATGGGAACAACACCAAACATCCGCAGCTGAAGAGACGCCTGGCAGATACAGGGAAACGGCTGCAAAAACAGATACCGCCAACAACATTACTTTCTGATCCATTTTATTCACCTGCAAATCCCGATTTTCAGCGTTCACTTCAATTCCACAGCCTCTTTAAGCACCCGGTTTCGCCGCGGTCTTCAACGGAACGATAGCCAGCGTTTTACCCATGGCTGCCAGCAATTTTAACAGTGTATTGACCTGCGGACTGTTCTCTCCCTTTTCAATACGCGCAATGACCGGTTGCTTTACGCCGCTTAACTTTTCCAAATCTCGCTGACTGATATTTTTTTCTTTCCGCGTTTCTATCATCGCAGCAATCAAAGCGGCCTGCAAATCGCTTTGCGCAATTTCTTCCTGCGTAAAGTGCTCTCTATCGTATTCATCATCCCAAACGCGGAATCCGTTAATTGTTGTCATTGTTATTCCACCTTTCTTTGAAATCCGCAAATTCTTTTTTCGCTTTTTCTATTTCTCGTCTCGGAGTTTTTTGTCCTTCTTTCACAAAACAATGCAGCAATACAAAAATCCCATTATGCCATCCTGCAAAAAGCACACGATCCTTGTTCGGCCTTAATTCCCAAATATCACCCTCAAGATGCTTGCATAATTTTGTAGTTAACGGAAGTCCTTTTAACGCCAGCGCTTTAATATACGTTCTGATTTTTGTTTTCCTGATCCTTGCGTCTTTTGTATTTTGCTGTTCCAGCCATTCAATATACTCGTTAACCGGTTCAATACCATGAATATCTTTGTAAAAGATAATTTGATACATTTTTGTACATGCCTTCTTTCTTTAGATGATAACATATTAGTTATCTTTAGTCAATGCCCTTTCAAAGTCACAATTTGCGAGAAAGGCTTTTTCTCATCCCGCTTCATTTTTCGCTTACTTTTCCATAAACCACTTGCCCTCTTCGTTCCATAACATCACGATCTTTCCGCAGATGCGGCAGATGTAGCGCACTCCCACCCCGCCCGCTTTCAGGGAAGCGGCCCGGCGCACGTCCAGCACGCGGTCAACGGTAAAGACACGCCCGTCTTCCCAGATAATGGAAGTGGGGCGAACAGTGCCGTCCAGATCAAATTTTGCGTTTACTTCTAAATTTATTTTCATGGCAATCACCTAAAATAACTGTATGAATTTGCGTTCCATATAAACATTCTACAGACGCATAAAAATTGTTCATGTCAACATGGAGTATGGAACGCATGGCGAACACGCTTTCTAATGTAAAATGATTGTGATTGACTTTAAAACGCCAGTAATAATCTTATTCTATTTTAGAACATGTTACTGAAATAAATTTTTCTTTTTATAATTAAAAACTAATGTTCGTTATCATTGTAGCACATGCTTTGAAAAAAGAAAAGCGAACAAAATAAAAAAACCTGATGCGTGTTAAGCATCAGGCGTGAAAAAACTTTTTTATGAAATTATGTGTTCGGCCTTGCGCGCGCACCGCAGCAAACGAAGTATAACACCCAAGGAGGTCTCTTTCTTTTGGACATTCTTTTGGTCATCTTTCCGGTCAATGGATGATCATACTGTACGCGCAGAATACCAGCGACAATGCCATCAGCGCATTTAACGGGCGGCGGTACCGGGAGAAAAATTTCTGCAGCGCCACTCCCGAAAAAAGCCACACAAGGTTTGCAATCGGTCCGGTAAACGGCAACAGTATTCCCACGATAAGCAGGGATAGAAAATCTTGCTTATATGGCAGCACATACGCGCTTAATGCCGTCAGGCAGTAGACCATTATTTTCACATTTGTCAACTGCACAAAAAGGCCGGTATAAGTTCAACAGGCATATCATTCCTCACTTGCTACTTGCAACTTCAGGATATGGGCATTCATTTTAAAACCATATTTCTCATAGAAATACATTGCGTCATTCCCGTCAGCAACTTTTACCTCAATATTCCGTATTCCTCTTTCTTTAAAGATGCCCATTGCGGAATCCATCAGTTGTTTCCCCATGCCCAAGGTCCTGTATTTTTTCAAAACGATAAGGTAATCTATCTTGCCTTCGTCTTTTATAATATCAATTTTGCAAAACCCTGCTATTTCATCTGCATTTTCGATTACTATGATTCTTGATTTTCCATTTAGTATGTCTGCCCGGAACATATCCAACGTTACATCAAATGGCCGCTTGGGATATTTTCCTTTAAAGTTGATTGACTTTTCATTATGGTAATCTGCCAAATCTCTGAGACATATTTCAAGCTTGTTAACTTCACTGGCGCTAATCTCTCTCATTATTTTATCTCCTGGTATGGCAAACCGGAAGTTATCACTGCAACTTCCTAACCAATCAGCCCAACAACTTCCAAGTTGCAGCGCTCACTTCAATTCCGCAGACAAAACATCAAAGGTGATGCTGTGCTTTTCATCAAAAAACTTTACCATCGCTTCACTGTCGCGCTGGGCGATCAGTTCTTTGCAACGGGCAATTGCTTTTGCCTTGTCGTTGTTCAGCGCATCGGCATACGCTTTTGCATCCGCTTCGTTTTTGAACGCGCAGTCAATCAACGTTTGGGAAATGTTGAAAGAACAGGTAACGATAAAAATTTTCATGGGGAGGCTCCTTTCTTCCTTCTCTCTTTTCTCTCAGCCTTCCGTTTATCGTGCCCGGCAATATAGTCGATCACCTCTTCGCAGCTCATCTTTTTGTTCCGGAACTGCTCATGGGTGAAAGCATAATCGCCGGTATCAAAATTGATCTTGGTCGTGCTTTCATGCCGCAGCGTCTTTTTGCTTTCGTGATACGCAAATTGCCAGCTGGATATCGGCGTGGTGATGATAACGGACTCAAACAGGAATCGGCAGGTGAAACCGAATTTTTTGCAACAGTCGATGATAGATTGCTGCAACCCCTCTTCGGCTTTCTGCTTGCGAAGCTCCGTTGCCACTTTTTTCGTCAGCATCATGGTCTGCGCAGTATCTTCTTCGCAGTGCCGGCAATAACGGAAAAACTGCTCGCCATATTGCGGGTACGGCTCCTCAAACTGCAAATGATTTTGCCCGCCGCATTTTAGGCACGTGCACATATGCTGGCGCATGGTGATTATCCTCGCTGTTACAATTGCTTTTGTAATTTTGGCATTTGCAAGTGCCAAAAACCTGTTACATCCTGACAGGCAATTTGGCAGACGCATCTGCCAAATTTTAACCTTGTTACATCTCATGGCTTACAAAAAAAGCCACGGCAATAATTTTATGCTTTTATTATACCAAACATTACTTGCGTTGCACTAACTTTTTCAAAAAATCATCAGCGTAAGCATTATAAAATTTTAACTCAAATTCGACAACGAACGCATTACTAAATCAACATCCTGGTTCTCTAACTCCTGAATAATATGGAGATAGGTTTTCTGTGTTGTCGTCATGCTTGCGTGTCCCAAACGTCTGGCCACACTGGCAATGGAAACCCCGGCAAACAACAACAATGAAGCATGTGTATGGCGTAATCCATGTACAGAAATTGTTGGTATTTTTGCCAACTTGCAATGCCGCTCTAAAATATCATTGACGGTAGAATTGTAGATTTTTTCTTTCTGAATAAAAATCGGTTTTTCATTCGGAAGACTCTTAACCAATTCAGAAAACTGAATGACCGTCTGCCAGTCTATTTGTATTTTTCTAACTGAAGAACGGTTCTTTGTTGGCAAGAACCCACCATTTCCCTTATAATCCCAAGTTTTGCTTATAGTTAGCGACTGATGTGCAAAGTCAAAGTCTTTTGGCGTTAACGCAAGCGCTTCTGAAAACCGCATTCCTGTTTTTGCAACCAACAAAATGAACCAATCCCAATTAATTTTTTGCGTTAGCTTCAAATTAATAAGCAGCGTATGCAATTCAAACTGATTTAAATACTTAATCTTTTTTGTTGCCGGGGTTTTTCCTTTGATAATAACTTTCCGTGTAGGATCCTTTTCAATCAGGCCTTCGTCCACGGCATCAAGAATCGCACCTTTAAGCTGATGATGAAAATCCATTGTAGTTTGGCGCTCATGACAGAATGCGTAGTCATTGATAAGTTGTTGGTATGTAATTCTCGTAATATCGCATAAGCGGAGGCCAGGGATTAATTTTTTAATCCACGTGAGTGTCATATTGTATTTGTCCAATGTAACTTTTCGTATCGCTCCTTCCTTGTAAACCTGAACCCATTGCGCATAATACTCGGTGAATAGATCTGTACTCGTAATTTGACTTAACATGTCTACCTCCTTTTTTGCTTATTTATACTTACGCTGATGAAGGGTGATAAGGTTGTCAATATGCGCAAAAAATTTTCCGATAATTAATTGTTCTTCAATTATGGGTATGTTAACATCTGTATC
>JAFSPK010000149.1:0-8135 GCA_017443005.1 Acidaminococcaceae bacterium | reverse complement strand
TGCTTTTCATAAGTTCGGGTATGCGGTTCCCTGGGTACAGGAACTGAAAGGCATGGGGCTTAACGTATATTATCTTTCCAATTATTCTGCGTTTTCGATTGCGGCCAATCCGGATGTGTTGGACTTTATTCCCTGCATGGACGGCGGTGTATTTTCGTTTGAGGTGAAAGCCGTGAAGCCGGAACCGGAGATTTACCGCTGCCTTTGCGACAAGTATGGGCTGAAACCGGAAGAGTGTCTCTTTACCGACGATGTTCCGGCAAATGTGAAAGGAGCGCAGGCCTGCGGATTTCAGGGCATTGTGTTCGAAGGATATGAAAAGACGTACCCGGTAATTATGAAAGCGCTGCGATGACAAATAGGGTATTTGCGAGGCGATACGATGAATCAGGATAAGACAATCATATTGGCCTGCAGTTCACTTACGGAATACGTGGAAGCGGCGCAGGCCAGATCGGGAACAAAGATGCAGGTCAGATACCTGAACCGCATCTATCACAGGGACCCCGCTGAAATGCAGGAGCATATCAAAGCGGAACTGGAACGGATGCCGGAAGGAATTGATACGGTGTTAGTCTGCATGGGATTTTGCGGCGGTTCCTGGAATCAGGTGCAGTCCCGTTACCGCCTTGTCCTTCCGCGGGTGGATGACTGCGTATCGCTTTTGCTGCAGACCAGGGATGATCCAGTCAGCAACCTGAAAACGCCCGGACATCTTTATGTGCGGGCTATGGATCCTTCCACGGAATCCTTTAAGGCCATTTTTGAAAGATTGGTAAAAGCATACAATGTAGACGGGGAGACTGCGAAAAAGCGGCATAAGGAATGGATGGATTTATATAATACCATATCCGTTATGGACACGGGCATCAACCAGTGCCGCCGGCCGGAATACGCGGCTGTTGTAAAAAAGGATGCGGACTGGCTTGGCGCGAAGATGGAATACGTGGAGGCCGGCACCCATCTTCTGGAAAAACTGTTTAGGGGAATGTGGGACGATCAGTTCCTGGTTCTCGAACCGGGCCGCGCCGTTCAAAAAGAAGAAATGCTGGTTTAGAATTTCTGAAAACATATGAAAGAAATAATGCAGGAACGGTCGTAGATTTTTCTGCGGCTGTTTTGTTATAATTAAAACAACGAATTATTGTAAAAGAAGGTGAAGGCATGATTATTCGCCAGACGACGAAGGAAGTGCTGGCGGCTTCCATTATGGAGCTGGCCAAAACCAAATCGGTTGATAAAATTTCCATAAAAGAGATTGTGAAGAACTGCGGGCTGACGGCAACCACGTTTTACAATCATTTTCAGGATAAATACCAGATGCTGGCCTGGATTTACAACCGTAACATAGAGGAGTTGCTTGCAGATACTAAATCTCCGATAAACTGGCAGGCTGCGCTGATTGCCTTCTGCACCCCGTTGCAGGAAAACCGCGCTTTTTATAAAAATGTACTGAAAAATACCGCTGGCCAGACATCATTCCGATACCAGACCAACGATTACGCTATTGCGCTATGGATGGAATATATCCGTAAGCGGGAAGGCTGGCAGGAAGTTCCTGACGAAATCAGTTTCTATTTCCGGTTTTACATGCGGGCTTTGTCCGAAGCCATTAACGACTGGTTCCTGGATGGGGAAAAAATGCCTGTGGAGGAATTGGCGGCGCGGATTGACGCAGCGATGCCGGAACCGTTGAAACCGTACTTAAGGAATCGCTGATTTTCCGTGTGTATGGTTTCTTTTGCAGAGTGGCCGGCAAAATGTGCGAACACGAAAAGTTTACAAAACACAGAAATCGTAAAGTTTATTTTTGAATTGGCCTTTTTAAAACTTTCTTTCATAATACTGTTTCTGATAAGATAGAATCAGAGTAAAACGTTTTTCTGCGCAGGGTATTCCGAAGTAGATTACGTGGACGACCCGAACGATTAAATAACTAAATAAGGTACTCAATACAACACTTTAATAATTTATGCTATTGTGACCGGAAGGAGGATTCATGTTGGAAATCAAGGCAGTCAAACTTTACGAAAAAGGTTTTATGAAACGGCCTTTCGCGCTGGGCGGCGAAGATGGCGTGGACAAATTTGACCCTGAGGTGGTTTACCGTTCAACACTGCAGAACTATCTGATTGACACCGGCTGTGAAGTCATCCTGGTGGATACGGGCATGCCGCTGGAAGCGCCGGACATGGTTGTGGATGAGACCACGCAGATTTATATCGGCTCGAGAATCAAAGATTATGTTTCCGCCCTGAAAGAACTGGGTTATCATCCGGAACAGGTTACAAAAATCCTTGTGACCCACAAGCACGAAGACCACACCGGCGAGCTGCGCAGTTTCCCCAATGCCAAAATTTACATGGCGCCGGAAGAAGCGGACGCGCTGAATCTGAAAGGCGACAATATTGTAAGAGTGGAATACAAAGACGGGCCGTATCACACCTTTGATGCTTCGGAAAAAATAGCGGAAGGCGTGTATCTGCTTCCCGCCAAAGGGCATACCCTGGGCAACAGCATCATCGTGGCGGAAGCGGATGGTCTGTTCTATATGATGCACGGCGACGTGACGTATACGGATGAAGCCCTGTATGAAAACAAACTGTCCGTAGTGTATGAAGATAAAGAGGCGGCGCGGGATACCCTGAACCGGGTACGCGCGTTTATCCGCAAGAATCCCACCGTTTATTGCTCTACCCATACGCCCCTGGGTTACGAAAATCTGGAAGCCAAACGGGTCTGCGACCTGGATCATCCCACGGAGTCGCTGCCTGTGGATTATGAAATCGCTTCGGCGCAGGCTACCGGCAAATGGATCTGCTCTATCTGCGGTTACATTTATGATCCGGAAATCGGCGACCCCGACCGCGGCTTCCCGCCCGGAACGAAATTTGAAGACCTGCCGGCGGACTGGAAGTGCCCGCGCTGCCGTCAGGGAAAAGACAAATATAATAAGGCATGAGATGTTGTGAATTGTGAAATCCCTGACGGATCTGTCAGGGATTTTTTAAAAGATACGTTTACGTAAAGGACTCTAATAATCAAATGGACGATAATAACACAGTGTTGGAACAAATGGAAGGCAGTCGTGACAAAGTTATAATCCGAACCAGTATTATCGGTATTGTCACCAATATTTTCCTGGCCGGATTTAAGGCGGCCATCGGGCTTGCGTCCAATTCCATCGCGGTCATTCTGGACGCAGTGAACAATCTGTCCGACGCGCTTTCTTCTGTAATTACCATTATCGGGACGAAGCTGGCGGCCAGGCTGCCGGATAAAAAGCATCCCCTTGGCTATGGACGGATCGAATATCTCAGCGCAATGATTGTTTCCGGCATCGTGCTTTACGCCGGCATTACCTCAGCGGTGGAATCAGTAAAGAAGATTATTGAACCGGAAACGCCGGATTACAGTCTCACTTCCCTGGTGATCATCGCTGTAGCCATTGTAGTAAAACTGGTTTTGGGAAAATACGTAAAGACAAAGGGAGAGAAGGTTAACTCCGGCTCATTGATCGCGTCCGGCTCCGACGCGACCTTTGACGCTGTGCTGTCTTTTTCTGTCCTGGTTTCGGCCATTATTTTCCTGAAGAGCGGTATTTCGCTGGAAGCGTATGTAGGCGTTGTCATTTCTATTGTCATTATAAAATCCGGCATCGAAATGATTACGGAGACGCTGGATGACATACTGGGAATCCGAGCGGATAAAGAGACGGCGCAGAAGGTGAAGGCGCTGTTAAACGAAGAGCCGGAAGTGCAGGGTGCGTATGACCTGATCCTGTTCAATTACGGGCCGGAAAAAGATTACGCGGCAGTCCATTTGGAACTGCCCGACACTATGACAGTGGATGAAGTGGATAAACTGACCCGCCGGGTAGAGAGAAAAGTGTATAACGAGACAGGCATCGCCCTGGTGGGTGTGGGCGTGTACGGCTACAATACCGGAAACGACGAAGCGGCAAAAATCCGGGATTACGTCCGTGAGATTGTAATGGCCCATGAATGGGTGCTGCAGTTGCATGGTTTCCATATTGATATTCCCCAAAAGAAAATGCGCTTTGACGCGGTCATGAGTTTTGATATCAATCCGAAGGAAGGACTGCAGATTCTACGGGACGAAGTGCAAAAGGCTTATCCGGATTACGAGCTTTTTATCTTGCCGGACGTGGATGTTTCCGATTAAGATATGGCCTGCCATAATGATGTTTCGGATTAACTGGAAAAACGAAAGCAGATTGTATAGAGTTCTGTGCGCTTCCGCAACGAACATGTAAGCCTGAAAGACATCATTGACGCAAATGGATAAAGATTAATTCAGTTTTGAGAAAGGGAATCATTATGAGTGAAACGGGAATCAAATGTGTTCATCTTGTATATTTCAGTCCCAGCGGTTCAACGGAAAAAATAGTCCGCAAGATTGCTTCGGGCATTCAGGGGCCGGAGGTAAAAACGTATAACCTTCTTCCTTCCGCGGCACGGAAGAAACAATATGTTTTTGGAAAGGACGACCTGGTGATTTACGGTTCCCTTTCCGCCGGTATGCTTTTTACGAAAGCAGAGGAGCTGTTTGGCTGTCTGCAGGGAAACGAGACCCCGTTTATCGGCGTGGTGTCCTTTGGTAACGCCTATTACGGCGTGGCACTTACGGAAATGAAAGAACGGGCGGAAGGCAGGGGCTTCCAGGTTTGCGCCCTGGGCGCTTTTATTGCCCAGCATACCATGGCGCCGGAACTTGGCGCCGGCCGTCCGGACGCAAAGGATGAAGCAATCATGGTGGATTTTGGGCGCAAGGCTTATGAAAAAATCCTGGCTGGAGACTATACCCTTCACAAGCAGCCGGTTACCCACTGGTCGTCATCTGAACAGTATAATCAGATTATCGCTTTCCGGGAGAAGAATAAAGAACCCTACAATTTTCCACTGGAGTTCAGGGCAAAGAAAATATCGGATGCCTGCATAAAATGTAAAACCTGCGTCCGGAACTGCCCGACGGATGCCATTGACATTGAAACTAAAACCTTTAACCTGGAAGCCTGCATTGGCTGCTACGGCTGCATCAACCGCTGCCCGATGCACGCCATCTCTGTTGCCAGTCCGGAGGTGACGGAGTTTATGAAAGGATTTATTGATATTTTTAAACAAGAGCGGCTGGAACCTGATGTTTTCCTGTGAGGCAGGGTAAATGAATGAAGAACCCCGGAATTTGTTACGGCTTTGCAGGAAGTAAAAAAGAAATTTAAGAAAGACGGGAAATAAAAAACCAATGGGAATAAAGACGTAAAGAGGAAACAAAAATGACAGATCAGGAAATCATCAACGCGTTCCATTTAATGTGGGGGGATTTTCCCGAACCGGTAACGATTACCCAGAAAAGCCGGGAGATTATCGCGGTAAACAAAAAAGCGGAAGCCATGGGATTAAAGCCCGGCATCAAGTGTTCTGCTGTGGGCAGACCGGAAGACCATCGGGGCTGCCGCCTGAATGAAGCGGTGGACAAGGGCGAACCGATTTATATTACGTATGACGGCGCCTTTGGCGTTGCCTTCGGATACTGGATCCCGATTGCCGCAAAACCGGAATGGGTGATCCATTTCGGCGTAGGCGGCAACTTTAAATATGAGAAACTGGAAAGAAAATAACGAGCCAAGGTTTCATACAAAAATCAAAGTTTGACAGTGACAACTATGTTACAATAAATGTAAGAATAAAAGGCAGGGAGGGATTCCATGGCGAAAGAAATTAAAAAGAAGGATATTATTATTATCGGAGCGGGTATGGCAGGCCTGACGGCCGCTTTATATGCCGGGCGCATGAATCTCTCTGTGCTGGTATTGGAAAACGCGCTGGTGGGCGGACAGATTGCCAATGCCACAGGGATTGAGAATTATCCAGGTCACAAGGTGATTGCCGGCGGGGACCTCATTGCGACGGTGCAGCAACAGGCGGAATCTTTCGGCGCCGAGGTGGATGAATTTGATCCGATTGAACGTGTAGATTTGACCAAATCACCGAAGATTGTGGAAACGGAAGGGTGCATCTACGAAGCGGATGTTGTTATCATCGCTTCCGGTATGAACCGCCGCAAGCTCCCCCTGCCGGAAGAGGCGAAGTATGCCGGGCGGGGCGTCCATTACTGCGAATTGTGTGACGGGCATATGTATCAGGATAAGGTGATTGCGGTGATGGGCGGCGGCAACGCGGCAGTGGACGCGGCCAATTTCCTCACCAAATATGCATCGAAGCTGCTGCTGATTCACCGTTCCCAGTTAAAAGCGGATACTGTTTCCCAGGAACGGCTGAAAAAGAATGAAAAGGCGACCATCTGCCTGAACACGGAAATCAAAGCGCTCCATGGCGACGGAAAACTGGAAACTGTAACAGTAGTTGATAAAGCTACCGGCAAAGAACAGGAAGTGGCTGTGGACGGTATCTTCGTAAACATTGGCGTAATTCCCAACACGGAACTGTTCAAAGGGCAGGTGGAGATGGACGAAAGTGGGCGGATCATCGCGGGCGAAGACTGCCGGACGAACCTGCCGGGTGTATTTGCGGCGGGGGACGTGCGGGTGAAAGAGATCCGTCAGCTGACAACGGCAGCGGCAGACGGAACTACGGCGGCGCTCTTGGCGGAACAGTACCTGAGCAGGATGCGACAGGGATGAAGCGGGTCAAAGTGATGCCGAAGTGTTTCAGTGAGTAAAACAGAAAGCGAAAAAGCAAATCTTTTCCCGCGTCAAAGAATTAGAAACGATAGTATTGAATCAGGAGGAAACAAAAAATGGTAAAAGTGTATTCGATTACGACCTGTCCCTGGTGCGAGAAGGTAAAAAAATATCTGAAATCCAAAAATGTGGAATTTGAAGAACATAACATCGAACTGAGCGAAGAAGACCGGGACGAATGCTACAAGATTTCCGGCGATCTGATCGTGCCGGTAACAACGGTGAACGGCAAAGATTTTGTGGTGAGCTTTGACAAGGCGAAGCTGGACGCGCTGTTGGGATTATAAAAGCAGTGAAAAGAATTGCGCTTTATTCAATGAGTCGGAAACAACAGAGAACAGAATTTTGAAGAAACAAGACACATAAAGGAGGGAATGATTATGGGCGTATATGATTTTACGGTAAAGACCAGCCAGGGTAAGGAAAAGTCGCTGGCGGATTATAAAGGGAAAGTACTGGTTATCGTCAACACGGCCAGCAAATGCGGCTTTACTCCCCAGTTCAAGGGACTGCAGGATCTGTATATGAAATACAAAGGGCAGGGACTGGAAATTTTAGGGTTCCCCTGCAACCAGTTCGCGGAACAGGATCCGGAAGGAAATAGCGCTATCGAGCAGTTCTGCCGCTTCAATTACGGGGTGACTTTCCAGATCTTTGAAAAAGGCGATGTGCGGGGCGAAACAGCGCAGCCGTTGTTTAAGTTTTTAACAAAAGAAAAAGGCTTTGAAGGTTTTGACATGAACCATCCCATTGCCGGCAAACTGGAAGAAGCGCTGAAGGCAAACTTCCCGGAATATCTGGAAGGGGACGGTATCAAGTGGAACTTTACGAAATTCCTGATCGACAGGGAAGGCAATGTGGTAAAACGCTTTGAACCCACTGCTGCGCCGGAAGATATGGAGAAAGATATCGAGGCGCTGCTGTAAACGGAAAACAGTTTGTAATGTTATAACGTGCCCATAAAATCCCTGGCTTTAGAGTTGGGGATTTTTATGTGCGTAACGAATGAATCGTATTTATCGGAGGCGAGATCCATGAGCAAAAAAATCGTAGCAGTAAACGCCAGCCCGCGTAAGGGCTGGAACACGGACACGCTGGTGACGGAAGCGGCGAAAGGAGCGGAAGCTTCCGGCGCGGTGATTCAGAAGTTTGATTTGTACCGTCTGGAAAAATTTACCGGGTGCATTTCCTGTTTCGGCTGCAAAAAGGAAAAATTTAAAGGCCATTGTATTTGCCGTGATGGATTGACCCCGGTGCTGGACGCGATCCGCGAAGCGGACGGGCTGATCATCGGCTCGCCGATTTATCTTTCAGAAATGACCGCAGTATTCCGTTCCATGTATGAGCGTCTGACTTTCCAGAACCTCACCTATAACAAAGAAAACTATTGCTGCAATGCCCACATGATCCC
>JAFSPK010000148.1:0-10491 GCA_017443005.1 Acidaminococcaceae bacterium | reverse complement strand
CGTCTGCGTGCGCTGGCAGAAGCGGGGAAGCTTGCGTTCCCCATGATTGCTGTCAACGACAGCAACTGCAAATATTTATTTGACAACCGCTACGGTACCGGCCAGAGTGTGTGGGACGGCATCATGCGGACCAGCAACCTGATTGTGGCGGGGAAGACCGTGGTGGTTGCCGGGTACGGCTGGTGCGGTAAAGGTGTGGCCATGCGGGCCAAAGGCATGGGCGCCCGGGTCATCGTCACGGAAGTGGATCCCATCAAAGGCATTGAAGCGGTATTTGACGGATTTGAAACCCTGCCCATGGCGGAAGCCGCGAAGAAAGGCGATATCTTTGTCACCGTTACGGGTTGCAAGGATGTCATCCGCAAAGAACACATGGAAGTGATGAAAGACGGCGTGCTGTTGGCCAACGCCGGACATTTTGATGTTGAGATAAACAAACCGGACCTGGAAGCGCTGAGCGTAAAAGCGCCATTTGAAGCGCGTCAGAATATTACCGCATACACCCTGGCCAACGGTCATCAGCTGAATTTGTTAGGCGAAGGCCGTCTGGTAAATCTGGCCTGCGGCGACGGACATCCGGCGGAAGTCATGGACCTGAGCTTTGCCATGCAGTTCCTGGCCATGCGCCACGTGCTGGAAAATAAAGGCAAGCTGGAAAACAAACTGTACCTGCTGCCGGCGGAACTGGACGAAGAAGTGGCAACGATCAAATTACGGGCCATGGGCTTTGATGTAGACAAGTTGAGTGAAGAACAGTGGAAATATCTTCATGAGGCATAAGATAAAATGATTACCGTCGGCATTCTGCGCTGCGATGTGTGCGGCGCGCCCATGTATCCCAATCCGGCAAAGCAGGCGTTTTGCTGTCCGTTCTGCGGCAATGTGTCAGCCTATGGGATGCAGCAGTCCCGCATGAAGCACGAACACAGAAAACTGGAATTTACGGAAGAAGGCCATTTCAGTTTGAAGCGTGTGGCTATCCTGACGCCTGTGTCCGTAAAGGAAGAGCTTCTTGCCAAACGCAAGTGGAGAACCTTTGACGAACTGGTGCAGCTGTTTGACCGGCGTGCGTTCGTGACTTACAAAAACAAAAAAGAGTTTTCCTTTGCCTGTCCGGCCTGCGGAGCGCCCGTCTACGGAAACTCTGTCATGAGTATGTTTGAATGCCGGTATTGTGGAAGCAGATACTCATTTGAGGATGCGGCAGAACACGGGTATATCAAAGTGGCAAGGATCATTGGATATGAAGGCATGCTGCCGGATCAGTGTCTTCCTTACGAAGTTACACCGGAGCAGGCGGAAGTTTATATCCGCAGGCTTGCGGAACGATATAATCTGGAACAAGGCGGTTTCCCGGTAAACGCCCTGCTGCGACAGAAAAAAATACTGGCTGTTTACGCACCGGGAAGATTATGGGACCGGAAGTTTCTGTTAGAAGTTGCAATGAATGGCAGCCGGTCCAAACTTTACGTGGAATGGCTCAACTGGGTCAGCCTGTTCAACAGCCTGGACGCGGAAACGTTTGACCGCCTCCAGCCCTGGAATTTTGAAAAGGCGGGCCCATTCGTCCCCGAATATGTAGAAGGGGACGTCCGCCTGATGGCAACCCTGAATGACAACGACGAGCTGGAACTGCGACAGGCCCTGCTTGCGAAACGCCTTACGGAAGAAATCAGCGAAACCTTTAATGTAAAAGCCCCCCGGATCCTGAAATGGGGCGATGATTTTATCAAACATAAAAACGGCACCATAGCCATGCCTGTTTATTATCTGGAATATCGCAATTTACAAAAGCGCCTTTGCCTGAACGTTATGGTCAACGGCCAGACGGGCAAGACGGTTGCGTCCGTCAGCCGGAACGGGGAAGAGCATTGCTGCGAAATGACGCCGGGCAAGTTTACCGATATGACCGGGGAATGTTCCATGCATTCCAAACCGGTAAAGGTAAAATATGTAAAACCAAGTTTTCTGTATGAATCGTTGCGGTAAATGCAGGCAAAGGTAAGGAATACTGATTACTTCGTCTGTACGCTGACCGGTGCTTTTAACAACTGACTACCGCTTCAATGTCCTTCAACACAGCTACGGCTCTGTAATTATCCGTTTTATTCCATTTCGGGTATTTGGCCGCCCGGCGAAGTGGCAGCTCTCTCGAACAAAGCAATAAAATGAACGAAAGAAGTGTCACTGGGAGACAGACAAACAGGCTGTCTATATTTATAACAGAGAGCAGGTTCAAAAGTCGTGCTATGACTGGGTTTGCAAAAAAAGTCCGGTCACTAAAGTGACCGGAGTGGATTTTGAAATGCTTCACAACAAGTATTATTGAAAAAGAAGTATTGCGAACGAGTTAGATTGAGATTCAACCATCGCAAAATATGCGACAGTTCAGAATGATGGTTGTAGAGGTATTAAACGACAACGATGAAGATAACTGATATTGATCACTTGGTTCTCACGACAACGGATGTGGAAGCCTGCCTTCATTTTTATACGGACACATTAGGAATGGAAAAACGGGAAACAAACGGACGGTTTTCCCTGTGGTTCGGCAGACATAAAATCAATATCCACACGCGCCCGGCCGAGTTTCTGCCTTCTGCAGACAAGCCGATCCCAGGCAGCCTGGATCTTTGTTTTGAAATAGAGGATGACATAGAAGTAATCTACGGGGAACTAAAGCGCAAAAAGGCGCCGCTTATTACCGAGATTGTGGAACGTAACGGGGCAAAAGGAAAAATGCGCAGTGTGTATCTGCGCGACCCGGACGGAAACCTCGTAGAGTTAGCTTCGTACAGAAAACGGTAAGTTAAATCGGAAAATGCAGGTGATAATATGGAAATTGAATGGGTAGACGGATTCGAAATCCGCGTGAAAGTGGATCATGGTGCTGTGGTTATAGCTGCAAACAGGGAAGGGATGCTTTCTCTGGCAAAACAGCTTACTGCGTTGGCAGAGGCTGCACCGGGACAACATATCCATTATGACGACTATAATTCTCTGGAAGAAGGATCTGCCGAAATGATTATTGTCAGGGAAAAGTAATTCCGTTTTCAAATAAACTTTACAAATTGGAGAAGAGTTAGATTCAAGTGTCAGGGAACGTTTAACCGTTCTTTAGCAATATACAGGAGATAGTAAGATTTTGAAGTCGGTGACTGCCAAAGATAATAAAGGGAATAACAGTTCAGGCATTTTTTATGGTATGTACGTCCTTTCCATGCTGTTGTTTGGCACGAACGGATATCTTGTGTCGCATATTTCACTGCAAAGCAGCCAGATCGTTCTTGTGAGAACGCTGATCGGCGGTATTTTGTTGTCTGCAATGGTCCTGCTGCAAAACGATTTTACGTTTAGCCGGATTAAACCGGAACTCCGTAATCTTCTGGCAGGCGGTATCGCACTTGGCTTAAACTGGGTAGCGCTGTTTGCCGCGTACCGGATGTTGAACGTCAGCCTGGCTACCTTGATTTATTATGCAGGCCCGATGCTGGTGTTGTTGTTTTCTCCGTGGCTTTTCCGTGAAGCGCTGACAAAACGGAAACTGACTGCGATTATAATCGTTGCGGTCGGTTTACTGTGTATTACCGGAAGTATTGCCGCCGGCAAACTGAGTATGGCAGGTCTTGTAACGGCCATTGGCTCAGCATTGTTTTATGCAGCTCTGATTGTGTTCAATAAGCGCATCAAAAACACAGGCGGGTTGCAGACCGCTGCCATTGAACTTGATGTAGCTTTTGTTGTTGTATTATTGTATGTTCTTTTTACTTCGGGTTTTTCGTACCCGCTGGCAACCGATATTCCGTATCTTCTGACTATCGGCCTTCTGAATACAGGGCTTGCCTATTTTCTATATTTTTCCAGTATGCAGCGCTTGCCTGCCCAGTCGGTTGCACTGATCAGTTACATCGACCCGGTATCAGCCTTGCTCTTTTCAGCCTGGCTGCTGAATGAAAATATGACCCTGCTGCAGATTGCCGGAGCCGTTTTCATTATCGGCGGGGCCATCCTGGGAGAACTGGGGGATTAAAATGAACGTACGTAACACGGATAAAGACATCATCGTGTATCAGGATGAACGCTATACACTGGGTCAGAAAGACACCTCTCCGTATTTTACGGCGGACGGTAAAACCTACCTGCTTTCCTGTCACCCTTATGAACCCTGTATGTATATCAGGGACAGAGAGCGTCTTGTGGCTGTAATCCATAATGCGTTTGATCCGCTGGATGTAATGGAAGCCTTTGCAAAAGGCAAGACGGTTACTTCAATAAGCGGGAAAGTCTATGATGCAAAAGCCTTTTGCGTGACGATTGAATACGCGGCTAGTTATCTTTACGATACGGATATCAGCTATGTGGAGGGTGCGCTGGCGGTAAAGAAACTGAAAGAGTCAGGCGCCACAAGTCCTGAAACAGCAATAGATGTTACATCCTTAGGCGTACGGAGCATCAGCGACCGGTTCAATCATTCGAAAAAGCGGAAAGAACGGGTGATGTACACAGAGGAAGGAAAAGTTTATGTTCGTATTATAAAATGAACTTACAGAAACTCATTTAATCAGCGTCTCCTATAATTTTACCGTAAACGAACAGATATAGAAAAAAGTTTTACTATGTAGTACGAGGGGAAAAGATTATGCAGAAAATAACGAAATTAGTGATTGCCGTCATAGCCCTTGTGGTTTTTAGCATTACGGTTTTCCCGCAAACGTTAAATGTGTTGGGAAAATCACCGGAAAAGCCCAAATCATATTATCTTGACGAGATACAGG
Source organism: Acidaminococcaceae bacterium (assembly GCA_017443005.1). Lineage (GTDB taxonomy): Bacteria > Bacillota > Negativicutes > Acidaminococcales > Acidaminococcaceae > Succiniclasticum. The sequence goes on along the minus strand of JAFSPK010000148.1, from coordinate 5,716 downwards.
ACACGACGCAAAAAGTCAAAGCACTGACCAAAGAACCAGCCTTGGTATTTTTTCTCTGTTCTGATGTCCACTACAATACCGTCAAGACGGATAACCGCTTAAAACTGGACAGCGTGACCGATATGACAACCAATATGGCGGCGTTAAAAAAACAGATAAAGGTTGACGGCCTGATTTGTCTTGGGGATATCGTTGACGCGAAACCGCCCACGACAATGGAAGAGACAAAACAGCAGATCGATTATGTCATGAAACGATTGCAGGGAGTAGGGGTTCCTCTGATTTACAGTATGGGAAATCATGATGATAACCGTTATATTTCCCACAAAGACGGAACAGTGCTTACTCCGCAGCAAATTGAATCTATGTTTATGCGCTACACGCTCCCGAATAAAGTCATTGATCCTTCCATGAACGGGTTAAATTATTATGTTGACTATGACCGGCTGAAAATCCGGGTGTTTGTTGTGGATTCAAATTATCCGAATCCGACAGATGGTTTTCACTGGAGTCATGGTTTTTCTGACAAGACAGTCGAATGGTTCAGTAACTGCCTGAACGAAGTTCCCAAAGGGTTGAGCATACTGGTATTAACCCACAGAAGGTTTTTCCAAAGCAAGAATTCGGATGGGGAGTGGATTTATAACCAGATGAAAATGGTTGAGACTGTGAATAATTTCATTGCCAACGGAGGCACTTATATTGCTACCATCTCCGGTCATATTCACAGGGATTACAGTCACAGTAAGCCCTTTTTGGAATTTTCGGTTGCCGCGCAAAAGTGCCAGAACATAGAAGCGAAAAAAGGAAAAGCTCTTGCGCCTGAACGAAAGCTGAACACTGCCTCCGAAGATTTGTGGGACGTACTGGTCATCCGGCCCCAAAGCAGGAAAATCAATACCGTTCGTTTTGGCGCAGGCGATGACAGAGAGTGGTCGTATTGAAAGATACCTGTTTCACAGAGAAATAGTCTGGTCAAACTCATAGAGTATAAAGGTGAAGCGGAGTAAAAGTTAAGTTGAAGAGGAGAGGTGTAATCATGATCGCAGCAAAACAGGCTTACGAAATCGCCAAAGAGTGGATGGGACCCTTCGCGTTAGTCAGCGCCGGTTATGAAACGGAAAGCCATTTCATTTTTCTTCGGGAGCATAACAGGGGAAAGCTCTGGACAGATCATGCTTCCTTCTGGATTGACAAGACAAACGGCGCATTAAAAATCGTATCGGCTATCCCGGCGACAAAAGAATATGACCAGATGCAGCAGGGCAAGCAGTTGAACCTGGCGGAAATGTGTGAATAGGTTTTTTTATGACGCAATCGCCCGGTTAATTTCCTCCTGAGTTATTGCGATTGAGATAGGAACAGAAAAAAACGGTTTAGCTATGAATATTGAATGGAATGCAACGAATTACACAAATCATTTTTCCTTTGTTCATAAATACGGTGAGGATGTGTTGAAGCTCATTGATGCGCCGGCTGGCTCACGGGTTTTAGATTTAGGGTGCGGCAACGGGGCTCTTACCAAAAAACTGCAGGAGCTTGGTTTTCAGGCGCAGGGAATGGATGCATCGTCGGAAATGCTGCATGTAGCGCGGCAAAACTATCCGGACATCCGGTTTGAAAAGGGCGACGCTACACAGTTTACGTTGCAGGATCCGGTGGACGTCATCTTTTCTAACGCCGTATTTCATTGGATCGATGCAGAAAAGCAGGATGCGCTGGAGGCTCACATTGCAAGTGCATTGAAGCCGGGCGGAACTCTTGTTTGCGAATTTGGCGGCAAAAATTGCGCGGAGTCAGTCCATGCCGTGTTGGAGCAGTGTTTCACAGCGCGCGGTTTACACTATCCCCGCATCAACTTTTTTCCTACCATTGCTGAATACACTGCGATTTTGGAGCGCAACGGACTGCGTCCGGATTACGCTGTATTGTTTGACCGCCCGACGCCGCAAAGTCCGGGAAAAACCGTTGTGGACTGGATAGAAATGTTTGTCAGCGAACCGTTCCGTGGAATTGAAGAAACACAAAAAGCTGAAATTCTGCAGGAAACTGAAAACCGTTTGCGGCCAAAGCTCTGCAATGATGGCAAGTGGATCATCGATTATGTGCGGATTCGCATAAGAGCGAGGAAGATATAAGAGATTGATATCAGCAGAATCCTCTGTATTGGTTTGCAATGAATAGAATACTGTTGATTCATCCTTGGCTATCAAGGAAAAGATATGTTATCGGACAGGGAGGGAATGCGATGAGCGGATTCAGATACGGTATGATTGCAACGGTGTTGCTTTTTTCTGCCAGCTTTTTGCTGGGGTGCACCGGCAGCGGCAGCAGTTTTTCGGATTTGCTTCCGGGAAACGGCCCGAAGACTGTGGGAACTGACGTTAAGATGCCAGACATTACAGAGTTTTATTTCACATACTCTTCTTCCACATATCCGCCGGAGTTTCAACGCTATCGTTTTCTTGTGAAAAACGGCGCGCATCTGTTTCATCATGAAAAGCGGGAAGGAAATCACTGGCCTTTGACTGAAAAGGATATCACTGTCACCGGTACAAAGGAGCTTTCACAGGCAGAATGGCAACAATTTTTTAATTATTTAAAGAAAGGCAAAGTGGAAAAGAGAAAAGAGCATCTGGAAGACGGCGGCAGAGGCCCCTGGATGTTTTTGTACTGGAAAGGTGACAAAGGAAACATTCAGGAGTATTCTTTCCCGTCCTGGGGCGCCCAAAAGTCTTTTGAAGAGTTTTGTATTAAGCTGAAGAACGAACAGTTAAGGAAACGCTGAGGAATTTGTATGGACAAAGAAACTTTGGATTCTATCAGACAGTCAGTGGTGGAGGCGGGGCTGGTACTGGCCCGTTCCAGCATGACCATCGGCACCTATGGAAACATCAGTCAGCGCGTAGATGCTGACCATATAGCTATCACTCCGTCTGGCAGGGATTATGAACAACTTACTCCTGCGGATATTGTAGTGACGGATATGGAGGGGACAATTGCGGAGAACAGTGGCGCATTAACGAACCAAGATTTTGGTAACAAACCGGTTGCCGCGGATTCAGTCAACTGTAAAGAGGACAGAAGTTCTGTCACGGTCCCCTTGCGGCCTTCTTCCGAACTACCGCTTCACCTGGAAATATACAAAAGCTTTCCGGAGGCACAGGCCATCGTGCACACCCACAGCGTCTATGCCAGTGCGCTGGCAGCGGCACATAAGGACTTACCGCCCATTATAGAAGACCTGACACAAATTACAGGCGGTGCAGTGCGATGTACTGAATACACCATGGCAGGCACAAAAGAACTGGGCAGGAACGCTGTGCAGGCTATGGAAGGCGGACGCAGCGCCGCACTGCTGGCCAACCATGGCGCGGTGTGCTGGGGCAGAACTATGAAAGAGGCGCTGGCAACGGCGCAGATTTTGGAAAAAGCTGCGCAGATTTACTGTATTGCCCATTCTTTCGGCACGCCATTTCCGTTAAACGAAAAAACCGCGGAAGCGTTGCACGATTTTTATCTGAATCATTACAGCAAGAGGCAGCGGGGAGAAGAGTGAAACATTATATCTTATTCAAACTTAACGAAAGGAAGAACTTACCATGAAGAAGATTTTAATCAGCAACGTGGAAATTGTTACGGACAGCCCTGCTTACAAAAAGAAGTACATCGGCATCACAGGCAATAAAATTTCATACATTGGTATTAAAAAACCAAAAGGCTATGAGGATGCGTATCAGATTGACGGCACGGGAAAATTAGCGGCTGCCGGTATGGTGAACGCCCACACCCACATCGCCATGTGCCTGCTGCGCAGTTACGCCGACGACATGGCGCTGATGGACTGGCTTCAGAACAAAGTATGGCCGGCAGAAGCAGGCCTGCAGAAAGGCGACTGCTATGTGGGCACCCAGCTGGGCATTTTGGAAATGCTGAAAAGCGGCACCACAGCCTTTGCAGACATGTATTTCTTTATGGATGAAACAGCACAGGCTGCCAGAGAAGCGGGGATTCGCGCCTGCCTGTCCCGGGGCCTGATGGGCGACAAATATGACAAAAAAGATGAGCGGCTCCATGAAAATGTGCAGCTTTACAAAGACTGGAACGGAACAGATGACGGACTGATCACCGTCATGATGGGACCTCACGCGCCTTACACCTGCAGCAAAGAGTATCTGAAGCTGTTGGTGGATACGGCCGGCGAACTGGGCTGCCAGCTGCACATGCATCTGGCGGAAACAGAACAGGAAGTAAAGGATTGCGTAAAGAATTTCGGGGCAACGCCCATTAAATACGCGGACAGCCTTGGCATTCTGGACAGAGGCTGCCTGATTGCCCACGGCGTATGGGTAACGGATGAAGAAATGGAAATCATGGCTGCCAAAAAGGCAAGAGTCGCTCACAATCCGCAAAGCAATTTAAAATTGGCCAGCGGTATTGCGCCGGTAGAAAAAATGCTGTCAAAAGGTATCACGGTTGGTCTTGGCACTGACGGAGCAACCAGCAATAACAATCTGGACATGCTGGAAGAAGCACGGCTTACGGCCATGCTGCACAAGGGCGTCACTTACGATCCGCTGTGCATTCCGTCGGCAACGGCCTGGGACATGGCCACGTACCAGGGAGCGAAATGCCTTGGCTACGACAAGCTGGGAAAACTGGAAAAAGGCTGGCTGGCCGATATTGTTTTGTATGATATGAACAAACCGCACTGGTATCCGCGGAACAACCGTATGAGCCTGCTGGTGTACGCAGCCAATGCCAATGATGCGGACACAACCATCATCAACGGCAAAGTAGTGATGGAAAAAGGCGAAGTGAAAGCGCTGGATGCGGAGAAGATTTATTTCGAAGCAGACAGAATTGCGAAACGCCTGACGGGAAAATAAAAATCACGAATTGGTTTTTTACCCGGAACTATGTTTGATTCGTTTTTTATTCACAAATTCTTTTAAAATTTGTAACAACTAAACCTGAAAACGTATTATAATAATAAGATAGAGAACTATGAATTGAAGGAAGGGGAATCATCATGGCGAAAATCTTGGACAAAAAACTTGTTTCACCTGCCGTATACGAATTGGTGATTGAGGCGCCGCTGATTGCGCGCAAATGCAAACCGGGTCAATTCGTCATTGTGTTATCGGATCCCGAAAGTGAGCGGGTTCCGTTCACCATTGCGGATTTTGACCGGGAAAAAGGAACCATCACCATGATCATCCAGGTGGTAGGCAACACCTCCCGCCACATCTGCGAAGATTTCGAAGCAGGGGATGAATGGGATAACATCGTGGGCCCGTTAGGCCAGCCTTCTGAAATGAAAAATTTCGGCACGGTGGTCTGCGTGGGCGGCGGTATCGGCGTAGCGCCGGTATATCCCATTGCCAGAGCCTACAAAGAATTAGGAAATAAGGTCATTTCCATCATCGGCGCCCGGAACAAAGAGCTGGTATTGTGGGAAGACCGTATGCGCGCCGTCAGTGATGAACTGATCGTCTGCACCGACGACGGCAGTTACGGTCATAAGGGCTTTGTCACCGATCCGCTGAAGGCCATGCTGGAAAAAGGCGAGAAGGTAGATTACGTTATCGCCATCGGCCCGGTGATCATGATGCGCAACGTGGCCCGCACCACGGAGCCGTTTAAGGTGTTCACGGCAGTCAGCCTCAACACCATCATGGTAGACGGAACCGGCATGTGCGGCGGCTGCCGCGTG
>JAFSPK010000147.1:0-49871 GCA_017443005.1 Acidaminococcaceae bacterium | reverse complement strand
TTCGTCCTGAGCCAGGATCAAACTCTCCATAATAATTACAGAAAGCCGATTCGGCTCTTCTTGTTGTTCAGAAATTTTTTGACTTCGTTAGGTCCGTCCCAAAAGGGACTGACCCGCACATTCATTTGGTTCGTTATTCAGTTCTCAAGGTTCCTTGCCGTCAACTGACGGCTTTTATATATTAGCATTCGTTTGAATTCTTGTCAAGCACATTTCTTTATAATTTACCAAAACAAATACAGAATCTTTTTCACCCGTCCACGGATTAAACAAAAATTCTTCCAACGCGTACTTTTTGTGTAACTCCCGCCAGTTTTTGAAAACATAATCCGGAATATAGTTACGTACCCGTTTCTCATCCTTCCAAAATGCAGAAACCGTTTCGTAATTTATGGTTGTACGCCATTGCAGCCATTCCGGTTTGAAATTAGGCAGGTATCGCAAAACATCCAGCCGCAGCAATTCCCGTACTTGGAACAGCAGCTCCGGTTGTTGTTCTTCGACATATGTAAACAACATTTGAGCAGTTTCCAAGGCATTATGACCTATTCCGGCCATCTCTTTCTGCCGGTACCATTCCGTCAGCTTCCTGAAAAAGGAAAACGTCGATCCTCTCCCCATTTGCTCCGACAGATATGCCAGTGTAAAAGGAAACCTGCCGCTGTTAGCAGTCAGGTCAAATACCTCTTCCAGAATTTTTAAGAAACGTATCTCCTTATAACTCAAATACTTTGTTGCCAAAATTTCATAAGGTGGCTGGGCCATGTAAATCAGGCCGTGACGGTCAGATACTCTTTCCATTTCCGTACCGGACAGAATCTTTAAAAAGCCAAGCTGCAACGCATGGGGACGTAATCCATATACATCATTAAAGGACTGGGCGAAACTCTTCATATCCTGCAACGGAAGTCCCGCTATTAAATCCATATGGATGTGCATATTGCCGGATTTCAGCAATGCTGCAACTGTATCTTTTAATCTGCCCCAGTCATCTTTTCTCCCGATAGCCTGTAGTACGTCCGCATCCGTACTCTGTACGCCGATTTCCAGCTGGAAACGCCCTTTCGGTACCGTCTGTAAAAAACTCACAGCGGCGGGACTCAGAATATCCGCTTTTATTTCAAAATGAAACGTGGTTTTTGTATTTGCTGAAGCCAGGTACTGCATAATGGGAAGATAATAGGTTTCATCCAGATTGTAGGTCCGGTCTACAAACTTCACCAACGCGACCCCTGCCTGCATAAACCTGTCCATATCCGCCAACACCAGGGGCAGGCTCCGCCGGCGTACCGAGTGAGAAATGCCGGACAGACAGTAAGAGCAATGGAACGGGCAGCCACGGGACGCTTCGTAATACACGATTTTATGCTGCGCCACAACCTCTGCCAGGTCGGGATACGGAAACGGCAGCTTATCCAGGTCAGCCACTGTAAGCGTCGCATCCGGAACAGCAAGCCTGCCGGATTCATCCCGATACGCAATACCCTCCGGTATCAATTCCTTCAACTGACTTATATTCTGTTTTGCAACCTGCTTAACTACAGCGGGAGATTCTGTTCCCTGCGTTTCTGTTCGTTCAAACCGTGCCACTCTCTGTAAAAAAGCGGCTACAACCTCTTCTCCTTCACCACAGACAATAAAATCCACAAAAGGCACTGCAGTAAACGTTTCCGTGGGGCGAAACATGACCTCGGGGCCTCCCAGCATCAAAAAGCAATCCGGCAAGACCTTTCGCAGCAATTCGCCCAGTTCCAGCACAAACCGTCGGTTCCATATATGTACTTCCAAGCCGATCAGAATTGGTTCGTCGTTTGTAACCCCGGCCTGGTCGATCTGTTCCGTAATACGGGTCAAAACCGAAAGCACCGGTTCATTGACCGTAACTTCCAGTCTGTGAACCGATAAAAATCCCTGCTCCCTGCAGTATTCCGCCACATAACGGATACCCAGCGCGGTATGAATATATTTGCTGTTCGTTCCAATAAAAAATGCCTGCATACCGATTCCTCTTCTAAAAAACACTTCAATTCCCAACTCATAGTGTTATAATAGTAAAGAATTGAATAAAATGCAATAAAAATTCGAGGAGGTACTATGAATACACCGTCTCACGGAAGCAAGGTTGCGAGAAAAGACATTCCTGCCGCCTTCCAGTGGAAGATACAGGACATTTATGCTACACAGGAAGAATGGGAAAAAGCCTGCACTGCCCTAAAAGAGCTGATTGCGGAACTGGAAACATGTAAAGGCAGCCTGAAAGACGCCAGCATATTATTACAGGCCTTACAGTTGCGAGACCGCATGTCGCAGGAAATTGATAAAATTTACGCCTACGCCCGTCTGCAGCAGGATGCAGACAACGGCGACGTAAATGCCCAGGCTCTTTCAGGAAAAGCGGAAGGAATTCTGGCTGCATTTTACAACGCAGTTTCTTTTATTGACTCTGAAGTTACTTCGCTCCCGAAAGAGCAACTGGAACAGTTAAAAAACGATCCTTTGTTTTCCGACTACAGTTTTTACCTGGAAGACCTGGAACGAATGCGAGAACACGTACTGCCCGGTGAACAGGAAGCAATCCTGGCACAAAGTCAGCTGGCCACAGGAACCGGCGCCCTTGCCTTCCGGGCACTGGTATCTGCCGACATGGAGTTTCCTGTCATCAAAGACCGCAACGGCAACGATGCGATTGTAAGCGAAGGCTGCTATATGCTGAACATGTCCAGCGATGACCGTGTTTTACGCAAAAACTCTTTTTTTGGCTTGATGAACACCTATCACCATTACCGGAATACGCTGGCCGCCACGCTGACCGGAACCTGCCGCAGCCGTTACTTTTATGCCCGGGTCCGCGGTTATCAGAATTCCATGGAGGCCAGCCTGGCAGAAGAAAACATCCCCGTCAGTCTTTACAACGGGCTGATCCAGACAATTCATGCCAATCTGAAACCGCTTCATGAGTATATCACACTGAAAAAAGAAACTTTGGGTTATGATGAATTCCACCCCTATGACCTGTATGTGCCTTTATCGCAGGAAGGAGAAAAAAGTTTTTCCTGTACATTTGCCGAAGCCTGTGAAACAGTAAAAAATGCGCTGCAGCCGTTAGGGCAGGCCTATATTGAAGCGCTGCAGAAAGGTATGACTGAGGGCTGGATCGATATATATGAAAACAAAGGAAAACGAAGCGGCGCTTATTCCTGGGGCGTCTACGGCGTTCATCCCTATGTTTTGTTGAATTTCCAACCTCGTTACAACAGCATTTCCACCCTGGCCCATGAACTGGGGCACTCTCTTCACAGTTACTTTAGCAGTCAGGCCCAGCCTTATGCAAAAAGCGACTACAGCATCTTTTGCGCCGAGGTCGCTTCCACAACCAACGAAAATCTTCTTTTGGAATATGCGCTTGCCAAGGCAGATAAAACACAGAAAATCTTTTTGCTTAACCAGTTCCTCGAGGCGGTACGTACCACCGTATACCGTCAGGTACAATTCGCAGAGTTTGAAAAATTCATTCATGATAAAATCACCATGGGAGAATCTTTGCAGGCTGAAGAACTGGGAAAATACTGGTTGGAAAGCAACCGGACTTATTACGGGCCTGGCTTAACTGTTGACAAGGAGTTGGGCAGCGAATGGAGCCGTATCCCCCATTTCCATACTCCCTTTTACGTTTATAAATACGCAACCGGTTACAGCGCCGCCACAGCATTCAGCGAAGCCATATTAAACGAATCGGCAGATAAACACCAAACAGTTCCTCCGTCCAATGCCGGATCTGGGAACCCGTTGAACCCCTGTCAAAGCGCTTCAGCCGTAGAAAAATACCTGAAGTTTTTACATGCAGGCGGCAGCGATTACAGTTTGAATCTTTTAAAAGAGGCCGGTGTAAATCTGAATTCACCACAGCCGGTACAGGTTACGTTGGAAAAATTTGCCAGAAAGCTGAAAGAACTGAAGGAACTGCTTTAACAGAAAACAGAAAAAAGCACCGCAGTGTTTCCGGTTAGTCCCGATCATGCAACGGATTCCGGAATCACTTGCGGTGTTATTTTTTTAGGGAGACGCTGATTAAATGAGTTTGTGCGATGACCGAGGGCTTTTTTCGACTGACAAGGAAATGGCCCGAGGGCGCAGCCGTAGCTGCGTTGAGGGACATTGACGCAGTCAGTCACAAAAAGCACCGGTCAGCGTGCAGACGAGTTAATCAGTGTTTCCTTAGCTTTTGAAACTCTCTTCCAAAATTCTCCTAAAATACCTCAGGATTTCAATCAGATCCTGCACATCATAGCGTAAAGCTCTTTGAACATATCCTCTCTCATCCGCCTTGGCATCATTTCCATATTATTTAAAACGGTGTACCTTTCTTTGCGGACTTCCCGGGCAAAAAGCCATGCCTTTACGAACATCACTTCTGTAATCCCTCTGCGTTTCGGATTAATATCAATTCCATACGCCTTTAAAAAATCCAAAAGCATCCGGTACTCGCGTTTCTGCAGCCAAGCTGCGCCAATCGTACCGATGCCTACAACGATACCATGGGGCAGTCCGTGGTCAAACAACTCATCAAGGGCATGGCAGAATAAATGATCTGAGCCGCTGCAGGGACGCGAACTGCCTGCAATCTGCATGGCAAGGCCTCCCAACACAAGCGACTGGGCCAGCATTTTGACGCCCTCCTGACTGGTAAAAGATTTTATATCAGAATAGAGCAAGGCATTCAATGCCCTTTCCGACAACATATACGCAAAGTCATTGGGCTGTCCGTGGTTATATTTGCAGTCCAGTTCCCAGTCATATAAAGCGGTATAGTTGCTGATAATATCACCCACGCCGGCTTCCAGCAACAACCGGGGCGACTTCAGGATAATATCTGTGTCGATCAGAAGCCCGTCCGGTGTTTTCGAGGTAAAGGAATGGGTCCGGTTGCCTTTGGAAAAAAGAACGGAGACAGGAGAACACACGCCATCATTACTAAGCGCCGTCGGAATCGCTATGTACGGCACATTCGCCACAAAAGCAGCATATTTCGCTGTATCCAGGGCAGTTCCGCCTCCAAAGCCAATAATCATCCGGATTCCTTCCATGCTGATTTTTTTCGCAATGGAAACCGCATAATCATACGAACTGGACTCCACGGTAACCACTTCATATTCTTTCAGTTGCGACAGCATGAGGGTAACCTTTTTTTCCAGCTTTTGGAGCAATCCGTCCGTAGTTAAAATTAAAACCCGCTTTCCGAGAATATCCGGGAAATTCAAATCCAGATTATCTTTCAGCTCTTTTAAGGCATCCGGTTTCACTTTCATAAACAAAGGGAGATTGAATTCTTTCATGTCGGCAAGATCCTCTATTCGGTAATAAATTCAATACAGTAATAAACACTTCTTTTATCATTTTAAGGAGACGCTGATTAAATGAGTTTGTGCGCTGACCGAGAGCTTTTTGCGACTGGCAAGAAAATGGTCCGAAGGCGCAGCCGTAGCTGCGTTGAGGGACATTGACGCAGTCAGTCACAAAAAGCACCGGTCAGCGTGCAGACGAATTAATCAGCGTTTCCTTAAATTAAGACTGCGCACCTTATCCCGCAGGGGCAACACGCTGGTTGCGGAAACAGAAAGCTCGTCGATCCCCATGCGCAGGAACGTTTCTGTCAGTGAAAGGTCCGCCCCCAGTTCACCGCAGATGCCCACCCAGATACCCGCTTTGTGAGCATTTTTCGCTGTCATTTCAATGAGCCGTAAAACAGCCGGATGATGAGGATCAAAGAAATCGTCCAGTTTGGTCTGCTGCCTGTCAATGGCCAGGGTGTACTGGGTCAGATCGTTAGTACCCAGGCTGAAAAAGTCCACTTCTTTCGCCAGCGCGTCACTGACCAGTGCAGCCGCAGGAGTCTCAATCATGATGCCTGTCTCGATTTGCTCCGCACAGGGAATCCCCTCTTTTTTCAACTGGGTCATCACCTCAGCCAGCAGAGCTTTAGCCTTCCTTACCTCTTCCACAGAAATAATCATGGGGAACATGATGGCCAGCCTGCCATATACAGAAGCCCTGCACAGAGCCCGCAGCTGGGTTTTAAACAATTCTGGCCTTGTAAGGCAGATGCGGATGGCCCGAAGTCCCATAGCCGGATTTTCTTCCGGATCCAAATCAAAATAATCAGCTTTCTTATCCGCGCCGATGTCCATGGTACGGATGACAACGCGCTTGCCTTCCATGGCCGTCAGCGCCTTTTTATACGCTTCAAACTGTTGCTCTTCCGTAGGATAATCATCATTTTCCAGATACAGGAACTCACTGCGGAACAGACCGATGCCTTCCGCGTCGCTGGCAACGACGCGAGGCAGGTCGGCAGGATTTCCTGCGTTGGCATAAATCAGAACCTTCTGCCCGTCCTGCGTCACGCTTTCCTTACCCCGGACGTTCTCCAGCCGTTCCCGTTCCGCCTGCGCCTGTTTCTGTTTTTCCTGCATAACTGTCAGCGTAGCCTCATCCGGATCCAGATACACGGTGCCGGTAAAACCGTCAACGACTGCCATTTTACCCTCCAGATCCGTATGAATCTGGGTGCCGGTGTTGACCACAGTGGCAATGCCCAGGTTCCGGGCCAGAATAGCCGTGTGGGAACTGGCACTGCCGCCGGACAGCACAAAGCCTAATATTTTTTTCGTATCAAGCTGCATGGTTTCGCTGGGGGCCAGGTCATCCGCTGCCAGAATCACCTGATCATACTGGGAAAAATCAATCGCCGGGCCGCCGCTTAAAATCTGCTCCACCCGGCGGGAGATATCCAGCACGTCCGCTGCCCGTCCCTGCATGTATTCGTCATCCATGCCACGAAACATGGCGGCAAGTTCCTGGGCTGTCCTGTCCACAGCCGCTTCCGCATTCAGCATCTCTTCCCGGATATGACTTTCCACTCCTTCAATATACTCATCATCTTCCAGCATCATCTGGTGGATCTCAAAGATGGCGGCGTCTTCTTCCCCGACTGTCTCCAACGCTTTTTCATATAATTGCCCCAACTGAGCCACAGCCTCTTCCCGTGCTGACTGAAAGCGCTGCACTTCCGCTTCCGAATCAGTTATCGTGCGGACAGCCGTAGAAATCGTATTGCGGTGGAACAAAGCCAGCGGTCCGATGCTGATGGCCCCATATACGGGTTTTCCTGTAATCGTAAGCATACATTTCTCCTGTATAGCAATGACAAGAAGACCGGAGAACTGCGGCTCATTGATGCCCTGCAGGACTGTGCCTCCTTCCCCGGTCTGTTTTTAACAGTACATTAAACAGTACAGATTATGGAAACGCTGATCCGTCCGTATTTCTATAAATTAGCTTTCAGGAAAGCTTCTACAGCAGCTGCAGCCGCTTCTTCATCCGCGCCTTCCACATCTACGGTGATCACTTCTCCCTGTTTTACACCCAGGCCCATGACAGCAAACAGTTTTTTCAAATCAGCCTTCCGGGCGCCTTTGGCCACCGAAATCTTGCTCTCAAATTTTTTGGCTTCTTTGACCAACAAGCCTGCGGGACGGGCATGAATGCCGGCTGCATCGGTAATGGCATAGGTAAATGTTTTCATACGTTTTTCCTCCCTTTACACAAAATTTAATAACTCAAAACTTGTAAACATCTATTTTTATTTTGATAACAAACTCATTCAACGGCATCCTTGCGGGTAAATCCTAAAATGAAGCAGGCCACCAGAGCCCCGACGAGCAGCGCCACAAAATACATGGGCCAGTTGGTCACTACACCGAACACGAACAGACCGCCGTGAGGCGCCGGCACGGTGCAGTTAAACAGCATGGACAGAGCGCCGGCCACTGCGGAACCGATAGCACAGGCCGGAATCACATGCAGTGGATCGGACGCCGCAAAAGGAATCGCCCCTTCCGTGATAAAACTAAATCCCATAATAAAGTTCGTCACACAGGAAGAACGTTCCTGCTTAGTAAATTTCTTTTTGAACAGCAGCGTGCAGAGAGCGATGGCAATGGGGGGAACCATACCGCCGATCATAACAGAAGCCATGATACCGGAAGAAACGGCCTGGCCGGATGCTCCGGCAAGGGAAGCCGTGCCGAACACATAGGCCGCTTTATTGATAGGCCCGCCGAAGTCAATAGACATCATGCCGCCCAGGATAAATCCCAGAATCACTTTACTGGAAGAAGACATACCGGCCAGTACACCCGCCAGCCATTTGTTGAACATAGCCGTAGGCGGGTTGATGATGTACGTCATAATAATTCCCATCAGCAGCAATCCCAGCACCGGATACAGCAGCACCGGCTTGGTTCCTTCCAGGGCCTGAGGCAGGCCGGACAACACTTTTTTAAGCCAATTCACCAAATACCCGGCAATAAAGCCGGCAAACAGAGCGCCGAAGAACCCGGATCCCCCGTTCACCGCCAGGAAGCCGCCTACCACACCGGGCATCAGCGCCGGACGCTCGCCGATACTCATGGCGATGTAACCTGCCAGAATCGGCATCATCATACTGAAGGAAAGGCCGCCAATGTTTTTCAGGAAAGCTGCCAGCGGGGTACCGGAACCGAAGTTAGCCGTGCCCGCATTTCCCATATCAAACAGGAACGCCAGGGCAATGAGGATGCCGCCGCCAATCACGAAAGGCAGCATGTGGGACACACCGTTCATCAGATGTTTATAGATCTGACGGCCTACGCTTTCCCCCTCTGCCGTCGCTGCAACCGGTTCATCAGAGGGCGCACCCTCTCCGCTAAAGACAGGAGCTTCCCCCTTCAGAATAGTATTGATCAGATTTTCCGGTTCTTTGATTCCTGCGGACACTTTTACAAACAAAACTTTTTTCCCGGCAAACCGTTGCACCGGAACATTCTTGTCACAGGCCACGATAATTCCTGCAGCTCTTTCAATATCAGCCGCCGTCAGAGTGTTTTTCACGCCGCCGGATCCGTTGGTCTCAACTTTAATATCTATCCCCATAGCAGCGGCTTTCCGCTCCAGGGCTTCTGCCGCCATATAGGTATGGGCAATACCGGTAGGACAGGCCGTCACAGCAGCCACAAACGGTTTGCCGGAGTCTGCCGCTACCCCGGCAGCAGCTACTGCAACACTCGCTGCCCCTGCACCTGCAGTTCCGGCACCCTCGCCGGCTCCAGTTGCTTTTTCCGCAGTCGTTGCAGCCTGTTCCGCCTCCGCCTGTTTTCGTTCCTCTTCTGCTTCCGCTTCTTCCTGCTCTATCTGGATTTTCTCCGCCTCATCAATGATATGGAGATATTCTTCCGGCGTCTTGGCGTTCATCAACGCTTCGTGGAACTCATCGTCCATCAACATCCGGCTCAACCGGCTCAATACTTCCAGATGAACATTTTCTCCTCCAGCGGGGGCCGCAATCAGGAAAAACAGGAATGCCGGTTCTTCATCCAGGCTTTCGTAGTCCACCCCGGCCCGCACAATCATGCTGGCCAACCCGGGAGTTTTCACCGCTTCCGTCTTTGCATGAGGGATAGCAATCCCTTCCCCGATACCGGTGCTGCCTTCCGCCTCCCTGGCCAGCACTCTTTCTTTGTACAGAGCCTTATCAGCCAAATTTCCGCCAGCCTCCATCAGGTCCACCAATCGCTCCACTGCCGCCGGCTTGTCAGCAACTACAGCATTCAAATCAATGCTCTGCGGTTTTAAGAGGTCTGTAATACGCATAGCGCTTCCTTTCCGCCGCCCTGTTACAGTCGGCACATCTCATATTCCGGCCAGCAGCGCTTCAATTTCCTTCCGCTCTGCCAGCCAGTCCTTAAATGCCGTGGCGCTTCCACAGGCAATTCCATGTCGTAAAGCCTCCGACAAGTTTCCGTTGCTGCGTTCATAACCTGCCAGGAATCCGGCTACCATGCTGTCTCCGGCCCCTACTGAATTCACCAGAGTGCCTTTGGGAGAAAGACAGCGATAAATCTTGCCATCCTCCCCTGCCAGGAGAGCCCCGTCGCCACCCAAAGACACCAGTACATTTTCGGCTCCCTGCTGCCGCAGTTTTTCAGCGCAGGCAGCCACATCTTCGTCAGAGCGCAGTTCCTGTTTAAATAACTCTTCCAGCTCTTCTTTATTCGGTTTTATCAAAAAAGGATGGCAGGGTATGGCGCTGGTCAGAAGTTCCCCTTCTGCATCCACCACCACACGGACATGTTTCCCGTTCATCCGTTCCAAAATTTTCCGGTAGGTATCCGCTGGAAGACCTTTGGCAATACTCCCTGACAGCACCAGTATGTCTTCACGTCCTAACGCATCAAACTGCAGAAACAGCAGCTGCAGATTTTCATCGGATATTTCAGGACCTAACCCGTTGACTGCCGTTTCTGCTCCGGTTTCTGCCAGCATTGCTTCTGTACCGGCCACTTTTTCCTCTCCGGCCAGCACCGTTTTGCCGGCGCCGATTTTTACATTGATCCGGGACAGCCCTTCTTCCAGATGGATAAAGTCACACTGGCAACCGGCCAGACCGGAAAGCCGTTCGATTTCCGCTCCGGTAAAGCCGGCCACAAAACCCAACAGCCTCACCGGCAGCCCCAGACGTCGGAGAATAATACCAACATTAATCCCCTTTCCTCCGGGATAAACAGCCTCCTGAACGACACGGTTGATAGCACCCGCCCGAAACACCGGCATGTGCACCGTGTAGTCCAAAGACGGATTAAAGGTTACGGTATATATCATGACACCCCACCTCCCAGGAAATCCGGTAAATGCCTTTCACGGCACCCGTAAATATGCTTAAAAGAATTCGCGAGCCAACAAGTGTACAGACGGAATACTAAACGCTTCCGCTACCTTTTCTCCTCCTGTTACCGGTAACAGAAAAACATAAAGGATGAAGAAGACCAGTACCCCGGCAGCAACATGAATCCATGCCGCCAGCCAACCGTCCTTGAAATACAACAGTGCAATTCCGACCCCGGCACCCATCACAAGGATCACCATCGACAGTATCAGACCCCCAAAAAACACTTCCGGAACCTGTTTTGAAACCCAAACACATCCTGCAGCCGCCACCACAAAGGTCAGCACACTGACCCGGGCCCAGCCGGCAAAATAACTCTTTCCTTCCCGTACCATACGGTCAATATTCCAGCCTGTCAGCATGGCAAAGGCAGGAAAACCCAGCACCAGGGCAAGAGTCCGTTGTGCATAACACAGGGTGGAAACTGTCAGTGCCGTCACACCCCATAACAGCAAATACAGATTCCGGCGCAATTCTTCTGTACTGCTTTCAGAAATCCCGTCCTTGCAGGATTTGAGTAACAGTCCAGTCCAGGGAAACATACACACCAGCATTTTGGGAACTGCATACGAATCCAACAACTCAGCCGGTGCGATTACTGTCCCATACAAAAACAATACACTGTTGCCCAGCACCAAACCGGCCCATAAAAGAGCCCCTCCGTTCCAGTGTTTCATTCTCCGGGACCTTTCTCATCAGCCTTATATTCCGTGCTTGTATTCTTTTCCGCAATAGTAAGCACGTTAGAGCCAAAGGCCCGGAGGGTAACGCATGCGCCTAATAAAAACGGCAGGTACTCTGTGGTGAACCGCCACAAGACAGCCAGAATTCCCACCGTACCGCTGGGAACCAACTGGGCAAAAAGCACCAGAAAACCGGCTTCTGCTATGCCGCTTCCCCCCGGTGTAGGTGAAAAATACAACACCAGGTTCAGCAGGTACATACGCCCCAGCACCTGGACAAGGTCAAAGGGAAACTGCAGGCCCATAAAATAACAGGGCACCGTAAGGTAAATAAAGGTCAGGCTGACACCGGATTCAATAAAAGCCCGCAGCACCATGACCGGCTGCTTCCCCATAATATAGACCGCCTGACGAAAATCATGGTACCAGCGGAAAGCCTGGCGCCTGCGTTCATGCTTAAAATGCTGGGAAAAATAATAGATGATCCGTTCCGGGTAATCCGTATGCATCAAAATAATCGCAGTAACCGGAATTGCTATAAAAATCACCGAAACCGTCATGATGACCGGCATTGGAATCCAACTGGTAATGGCGTCATCCTGTTCCATAAAAATCGGCAGCATAATAATCAGAAAAAAGATAGACATGATGGTCCGCACCAGGATAATCAGAGTGGAACGGGCCACCGGCACGCCGGCCCGGCGCATAAACATCACCTGGGCAATGGCCCCACCGGAAGCGCCGGGAGTCAAAAGTGCCAGAAAATAATTGCTTAGCACCACCTTGGTCACATCGGATAACGGCAAATCTTCCCCGGTGATCCGGGCCAGCGTCAAAAGACGCGTACCGTCAAAGAACAACCCGATAGCCAGAGATCCCAACGCGCACAAAACAGACCATGAAGAAAACATGGTCAGATAATCCAGCGCCCGGATATCAAATGTAAAATAAATGACTGCCGCTGATACGGACAGAACGAATGTCGCTAACAGCGCAATCCGTTTAAACAGTTTATTACGATGCATGTTCTATGTCACCAAGTCTCCTGTGGTTCTTTCGTGATAAACAATGAATACCCCGGTATTTACTCAATTTCCCATAACTTTTTCGTATTGGCAAAATGCAGTTTTACAAAACGCTCCAGTGCATCCATCCCCTGCTTCTGCACCAGGCGCCGGGCAGCATTGGTAGCTGCTTCTCCGCCCCCTTTGGGGATTCTGCCGATTCCCGCTTCCGGAGCCATCTGCCGTAATGTCTGCAAAAAAGCAGCCCGCGCCAGCACACTGGCAGAAGCAACCGCAATGTCCTCCTCTGCCCGGGGACGCTGCCACACCTGCATATCCGGAGCAAAGGCTTGGACGCCGTCGGGAATGTCATTGTTTTTGGCAAACTGATCCACCAACGACCATTTGCATTGGGGATATTGCAGCCAGGCTTGTTTCAGCGCAGCCACATGACCCAGGGCCAGCAAGGTATTCAACGAACCTCCCTCACTCTGCACCTGGTCATACCTCATATTGTAAACATGAGGTTTCATAACAAGGACGCTGACAGCAAGCGCTGTGTCCCGAATCACATTTTCCAGGGCCAACACTTTTTCGTCTGACAGGGACTTACAGTCTTTTACCCCGGCAGCCAATAATGCCTCCCCGCCTTTTTTGTCCAGGCAGACGGCAGCTACCACCAGTGGACCGAAATAATCGCCTTTCCCGCTTTCGTCACTTCCCAGCCATACGCCCGGAAAATCCGGTTCTTCCGCCAAAAGAAAATGGGGCCGGACCGAACTGCAATGAACGGTTTCCGAAAGCGCAGACGCATCAGCACTTCCCTGGCTTTCGCGGATGCCTGCAGTATTTGAACCTTTGTTATTATGCAACGGAATCTGATGAACCAGTTCGAGGGCCTGATCCCGCAGATCTGAATTCTCGCCGCCCCAGACCAGGCTGATTCCTTTTTTGCCATTGTATACGTTAAGGGTAACTTTTTTCCCTGAAGCGGTTAAAAGAAGCTGGACTCCGTAATTAATGGTTTTCGTTTGTACGTTTCCTAAGGTACACAGACTTTCTTCCAAACTGTTGATATACTTTTCAAATTCCAAGATGGTTTCCTCTGTTTCTGTTTTGGTTATAAATGATAAAGATTAAAAAGATAAAGTTAATGATTAGTTAAAGATAAAGCAAGGGAAGCTTGTACGGTTTATGGTTTTATGATAAAAAGAACAAATTGAACAAATGTAACTTATCGCAAGATGTCAATTCTGGTATTTACGGGCATCAGTGAGCAACTTGTCGGCAAATACATTCCTGTAACATGCAGTAATCAAAAAAATACGGTTCATTCAATAGCCATAAAAACGTTATTCCTGCACGGCAGCAGTTTCTACCGCTTTCAACGGGACACCGTTTGCTTCCGCAATCTTTTTACAGTCTTCAAATTCCGGGACAGCATTGACCACTTTACCGTCCAGCAGTCCTTCTTTGACCCTGACCTCGCCCCAGGGTGTCTGCACCGTTTTCCAACGACGCTCCAGTGCAGTGCGCCCCACATAGTAAGCCCGCACGCCCAGGGTCGTAGTTTGGGTAAACATAATCTGCTCCATCACCTGTCGCTGTTCCGGACTGCACAGTACCTTCAGGGTCTGGGCAGGACGTCCTTTTTTCATAATGACAGGCTGTAGCCAGGCGTCCAGCGCCCCTGCGGCCAATAATTTTTCCAAAACATAGGGCATGATTTCCGGGTTCAGGTCATCAAGATTACACTCCAGAGACAATAATCTTTCAACAGCACTGCCAGAATTACCGTTTCCCACCGTTTCATTCCAAAGTCCCATAGTAACACGTAGCACATTGGGGATTTCCACGTCTCTCGTTCCTGCGCCGTAGCCGATGGTCTCCCCGGAGAAGCCGTCAGGCACCTCTTTCACCGGAGACGCCAGCACTTTCAACAGGGCTGCGCCAGTAGGTGTCGTCATCTCTTTCTCTACCGTTCCCCGATAATTCGGTATCCCCTGCAGAAGTTCTGCAGTGGCAGGGGTCGGCACCGGCATCTGCCCATGCGCGCATTCCACAAAACCGAATCCTGTATTTACCGGAGTTGTAAACACCTTTTCAATCCCCAGATGTTGCAGCGCCAAAATATTTCCCACCACATCAATGATGGTATCGATGGCGCCCACTTCATGGAAATGGATTTCCTCCACCGTGCTTCCGTGAACCTTGGCCTCCGCTTTGGCAATAACCAGGAATACTTCTTTGGCTTTGGCAATGACCTCTTTTGGGAGATCGGAATGGTCCAGTATTTCTTCTATGTCATGCAGGTTCCGGTGTTCATGGTGATGATGGTGTGTATGGTGCTCGTGATGATGTTCTTGGTCATGATTGTGTTCGTGGTTATGGTGATGGTCACAACCGCAAGGTTTTTCTTCAAGAACTGGTTCATGGTCATGGCTGTGAGCAATACCGTGAGCGTGCATCCAGGCGTGGTCATGTGCATGATCATGGTGATGTTCGTGCTCATGATCACAATCGTGGTCATGTACGTGGTGATGTTCATTCACTTGGTCACCATCATGTGCATGTTCGTGTTCCTGTTCTTCGGGCAGGACAACATTAAAATACTGCGCCTGAATCCCGCATTTGTTCACGCTTTTATGAACCAGTTCATAGTTTCCCAGATGAAGCTTGGCAAATTCTTCCTGCAAGAACGCAAATGGTACGCCAGCATCCAACAACGCGCCCAGTAACATATTTCCGCTGATACCTGCAAAGGGTTCTACATATAATGCTTTCATATATCTCTTATCTCTCCAACTTGCTGTACAGCGGGCTCTTGCCTGCTGTTGCAGATATTTTGGCCTCCGGCCTCTGTTTTTGTTATACAAATAAATCAAGTCTTCAGACCATCACAGCAGATCTTTCCGCTGTTTTCTTTCATAAACTATCGCAAGTGATTAATAATGCTGGCCATACGTCCGGCGCCGAACCCGTTGTCGATATTCACCACTGCCACCCCGGCACTGCAACTGTTCAGCATGCCCAACAAGGCCGACAGGCCTTTGAAGTTGGCGCCATAGCCCACGCTGGTAGGCACAGCAATCACCGGTTTATCCACCAGGCCACCAACTACGCTGGCCAGTGCGCCTTCCATACCGGCAATGACGATGATCACATTCGCGCTGCGGATTTCTTCTACCTTTCCCAGCAACCGGTGGATCCCCGCAACGCCCACATCGTAAATGCGTATGACTTCGTTCCCCATAATTTCCGCTGTCACGGCCGCTTCTTCCGCTACAGGCACGTCACTGGTCCCGGCAGTAATCACAGCAATCTTACGGTCAGGATCTTTAGGCAGAGGTTCTTTTTCCAAAACAATCAGCCGGGCCCTTTCATAGTAGACTGCGTCCGGCAAATTCGGCTTTACCGTCTCATATAATTCCTCCGAAGCTCTGGTTCCCAGCACATTCTTGTGGCGGGAGGCCAGCACGGTTAAAATCGCGGCAGCCTGCGAAATCGTTTTTCCCTCACAATACACAACCTCCGGGAAGCCACGGCGCAAACTCCGGTCGTGATCCAGCTTGGCAAACCCAAGATCGGTCATATTCAACTGATGAAAACGCGCAATCACTTCTTCGTCAGAAAGCGCGCCTGCTTTATAAGCGGCAAGCGCCTCCTTTATATCATTCTCATAACTCATAAGTATTCACCCTAATAACACAACTCATTGCCGCAAGGTCCGCGCCGGAAAGTTAAAATAAGCGGGGAACTGTTCATTATGGAAGGTCTAATTTGCTCAACAAGACTTTACACATAACTTCGCACCGCAGAACACCGGCATTTGCCGGACTCCATGAACATCTTTCCGGTCAGGGCCGTTAATTCGCAGTCTTCGCTGCCGCCCGTTTTTCCTTGTATTCTTCCGTCAGCATGTAAATCAGCGGAACTACCACCAACGTCAGCAAGGTGGAAGTCGTCAAACCGCCGATCAGTACCACGCCCATGCTCTGCCGCAGCTCCGCCCCGGCGCCGATTCCCAACGCAACCGGAGTCATGCCCAGCATGGTTGAAAGCGTGGTCATAAGAATCGGACGAAGGCGCAGGGAGCATGCCTCCAGAATTGCTTCTTTGATCGGCATGCCATTCTCTCTCGCCTGATTTGCATAGTCAACTAACAAAATTGCGTTTTTGGTTACCAGACCTAGCAGCATGGTCGCCCCGATGAGGGACATCATGTTCCCAGTCTGATTGGCCACCAGCAGACCCAGCACGGCGCCGATGATTGCAAATGGCAGACTCATCATGATTACAAACGGCTGGGAGAAACTTTCAAATTCCGCTGCCAGCACCATGTAAATCAGAACAATGGCCAGGATAACGGCCTTGACAATCTCTCCGAAGATACGGCTCATCATATCGGAGTTACCAACAAGCCGGTAACGGTACCCGATATCCATATTCAATTCCGGGATCAGCTTTTCTTCAATCACTTTCAGCAAATCGCCGGTGGAAATACCCACCGCATTGGAGTAAACCGCGATCTGGCGCTGCCTGCCTTCCCGGTCGATACGGGTGGGACCGGAGCCTAACCTGACTTCCGCCACATCCCCTAACCGAACGTAACCGCCCGATTCCGTAGAAACCATCAGGTTCGCCACATCCTGAATGGTACGGCGGTCCTGTTTGTCCATCTGGATGATGATATCGTAGTCATTGTTGCCAATCGTATAGGAGTTGCCGGTGCTCTTACCCTGGAACGCATATTGCACAACCTTACCTACGGTCGTGTTATCCAGGCCCAACTGGCTGGCCTTGGACTGGTCCAGCCGTATCATGATTTCCGGTTCCGGATCGATACCGATGACTTCCACGTCGGCAGAGCCTGGTACCTGTCGGATCTTTTCTGCCAGATCGTTGGCATACTTTGTCAGCCTTACCAAGTCACTGCCCCGAAGGCCGATCTGTACAGGCCGGGGGTCGCCCCGGCTACCCTGATTGGTCACAACCGCTACCTGCATGTCGCCCACGTTTCTGAACTTTCCGCGCAGGTCAGCCATAATATCCAGCATGCCCCGCTTCCGTTCTTCCGCCGGTTTCAGCTTGACTTCGATAGCGCCTTCGTTCACTGCCGTGCGGACGCCGCCCAGATGCATGTTCTCAACCCGGACTTCATCTTTCATTTCCATAAGGATCTGCTCTAACGGCCAGGTCCATTCCGCCATCTGGTTCAACCCGATACCGGGCGCGGCTTTTACATTGACCCGGAATTCGCCGGAGTCATAGATTGGCTGCAGTTCCGTGCCAACAAACGGCAGCAGGAACAGATTGAAGACCAGCGTCACCAGCGAACCCAGAATAATTTTTTTCGGGTGACGGACAGCAAATACCATCAGCTGGTCATACAGTCCCCGGACATAGTCAAAGCCCGAATTGAAACTCTTCAAAGCCGCATCCACAAACCGGGGGCGATAGTCTCTATCCTTCTCTGTTCCCGGCGCCTTCAGCCAATGGGCCGAAACCATAGGGGTCAGGGTATACGCGGAAATCGTGGAAAAGGCAAGCGCAAACGCTACGGTGAGCCCGAACTGCTTGAAGAACTGGCCGATCGTCTCACCCATGCTGCCGATGGGTACGAATACCGCCATCAGCGACATAGAAGTAGCCAGAATTGCCAGCACCAGTTCCTTGGTAGCGTCTGCCGAGGCCAGGAACGGTTTCTTTCCCATCTCCATGTGCCGGAAAATATTTTCTACCAGCACGATGGCGTCGTCGATCAGGAACCCGACGGCCAGGGACAGACCCATGAGAGACATGTTATTCAGGGTAAAGCCCATAATGTCCATGAGGAAAAACGTTGCAATAATGGACGTAGGAATCGCCAGGCCGCCAATGATGGTTGCCCGCAGGTCTCCCAGGAACATATAGGTGATGAGAAGAGCCAGGAACCCGCCAAAGAGGATCGTGTTCCACACGTCGGCCACGTTCTCGCGGATGTACCGGCTCTGGTCCCGGACGATGTACATCTTGATATCCGGGGGCAGGTCATGCTCCATGATCTTTTCCAGTTCTTTGTTGACCACGTCAATGACCTGAACCGTATTGGTACGACTCTGCTTGCGGATAGCCAACATCACGGAAGGAACCCCGTTGGTGCGGGAATAGGACTCCGCGTCTTCCCAGTCGTCTTCCACGTCGGCAATTTCCGTGAGACGGATGGCCTTCCCATCTTTGTTGGCCACAATGATCTGTTTAAAGTCGTCCACCGTATTCAGCTTGCCGATGGTACGTACAGTAATCGTATTGTTGTTATCCCGGACCTTGCCGCCGGGCGTGTTGATGTTAGCATTGTTAACCTTAGTCAGTACCGTCTGGAAAGAAATTCCGTACTGCTTCAGCTTTTCTGATTTCACGTGGACCTTGATGGCACGGTCCGCGGCACCGTACACCGATACATCGGCCACGCCTTCCAGCATTTGCAGTCCGTCGATGACCACGTCGTTCAGAATGCGGCGGACTTCTCCCGGGCTCCGCTTATCAGAGGAAAAGGCATAGGTCGCAATCGCCTGAGACGCCATGTCAAACCGCTGCACTACCGGTTCATCAATGTCATCCGGCAGACGGCGGCGCACACCCGCTACTTTTTCACGAACTTCACTGGCCATCTGGCGGGGATCCGTACCGATTTCAAACTCCAGCACCGTCTGGGAATATCCTTCCCGGATGGTAGAGGTGATCGTTTTGATACCCGAAACCTGGCTGACGCGGTTCTCAATGGGTTTGGTAACCAGAGTCTCCATCTCTTCCGGCGCCGTGCCTTCATAGGTTACCGTAACGCCTACCATGGGCAAGTCCACGTCCGGATACAGATCTACGCCCAGTCCCGGATAGGAACGTATACCGAAGACGATAAGCACCAGTATGAACATGGTGGTAAAGACAGGCCGTCTTATAAATGTTTCAATCATTCTTTATCCGTACCCTTCTCTGAAACCTTAACACTGACGCCTTCCCGGATTTTGTTCAGGCCGCCGGTGATCACATAATCTTTCTCAGAGATACCATTCAGCACTTCCACCAGGTTCTCCCCTATGTAGCCTGTCGTCAGTATCTTTCGCACCGCCTTGCCGTCCTCAATGACATAACAGGTACGCTGGTCGTCACGCATAGAGATGGCCGTCATGGGAATGGTCAGCACGTTCTCCTTGGGTATGGACGTGATGAGAGCCTCTGCATACATGCCGCCCCGGAGCCGGTTGTCCCGGTTATCCACCACCACTTCTGCTTCAAAGGTACGGGACGGTTTCACCGCCACCGGGCTGATCCGGACGATGTAGCCATCCACATTCTTGTTTTCTCCGCTCATGGAGGGAATGGTGAATTCCACTTTACCGCCTACCGCCACGCTGTTCACATAGCCTTCCGGAATATCAATTTTGGCGGAAAGCGTGGAAATATCCGCAATATTGAAAAGGGCTGTGCCCACTTTGGCATAATACCCTTCCTGGAAATACCGTTTCTGGATTACGCCGGCCCGGGGCGTGGTCACCGTAGTGCCGCCCAGATCCGATTCCGCCGCAGTCAGAACGCCTTTTGCCGCATCCAGTTTGCCTCTGGCATTTTCCAGGGCAAAACTCATATTATCCAGGGCTTCTTTGGACACTGCGCCTTTGGCATACAGGTCCTGATACCGTTTTAAGAACAACTCGGCCTTTTCATAATTGGTCTTGGCGTCCAGGTAAGCTCCTCTGGCATTCATCAGTTTCGCCGCCGTATCCACCTGCTCCAGCACGACCAGGGCCTGGCCGGCATTCACAGCCTGACCTTCCTCTACCAGCACCTTCTCAACACGGCCGTCAACCTTTGCGGCCACATCAGCCTGCCAGATTGGATCCAGGGAACCGGAGAAACGGAACTTCGGCACGATGGTCTGCCGTTTCGGATACGCGGCCATAATGACGGCCGTGCGTCCCTGACTGCTCTTTTTTGCCTGCTCATTCCGGGCCATAATATTCGATATAACACGGAATGCCACGACTCCCAAAATGATGACTACCCCAATGATGAGAATTCGTAGTCTCTTGTCCTGAAAATTCATGATGACGCCTGCTTTCTTCACCCTGCCAGCTGTGTTTCACGCTGCATTTATTTTTTGCAATAATGTACACAAACTTTGCCGCTGACAGACAGCGCAGCCTCTCTCCCGGTTCCGGGAATGACGCTGTCCGTTTCTTTTTCACCGGACTTGCGGATCCGCAACAAATTTATTCGTGTACAGGGTCCCTGGGTCTCTATGTCACTAAAAAAACGAATCAAATCCTGCCAGGTTCCATAAAACTCTGCTTCACACTGAAACACGCCCATGTTGTTCCCTGTTTTGGTTTTGTCAGAAGCAGAAGAACCATTCCCTATCTGTTTACATCGTTGAACCGTTATGCCATGCAGACCGGCCAGACGGTAAATCCGCTGCACTTCTTCCTTCGGATTTATGTGCTCCGGCACCTGTTCCTGCAGCGCTTGCAGCATATCCTGCTGTTCCGCCGTCCTTTGCTCACCGGTTTGCTTTTTCGCAAACTCACGATACAGAACAAGTTCCTTTTGCCTGAAATTTGTCTGCTCAGCCATCTGGCGCACACAATTCTCCAACGGACCGGCAATTCCCGTTACCGTACCGGTCAAGAGAATCACGGAAAGCAACAGCCAACAGGCATTTTTGCTGTTTTCAGTCATACTCTTCGTAAGAAAAAACAATTTTTGAGTTTTCATCAGAGACAACAGCGGTTGTTTCATGGCCTTGCCTCCTTCCGTTCCGAAGCAAGTTCCGCCAGCAAAATAAAGGAAACGACTTGTTTGCTGTTATCCCCTCTGCTATTTAAAACCATTCGTTTGGTTCCGCTATCCACAAGCCGAACCTTGAAAAATAATCCGGACTGTTCCAGATTTTCCAGAAACTCCGAAACCCGGGCCAGCTTTATCGCACAGCCTTTCAATTCCAAACAGCCGGTCGGCGTGTGTTTCTGTTGCAATTCTTCCAGCCAGCACCCCTCCG
Source organism: Acidaminococcaceae bacterium (assembly GCA_017443005.1). Taxonomy (GTDB): domain Bacteria; phylum Bacillota; class Negativicutes; order Acidaminococcales; family Acidaminococcaceae; genus Succiniclasticum. The sequence continues at coordinate 28,391 of JAFSPK010000147.1, read as the reverse complement.
GAATCGTACTTCCTATCACACGGAGCACCGGAGCCCACACCGGTTCCGTCCGGCTGATGCGCTGCAGCTTCTCCTGATACTGCCGGATTTGATACTCTGCTTTTTTACTGTCCGCATATGCGGATTTAACAGACTGATACGGAGCAAGCTGCCTCTCCGCTTCCAGCCAGGCACTTCTCGTCCGCTGCCAGCTGATACCGCCCTGCACTGCCAAAGCCACTGACAGGAGAAAGCACACTACCGTCGCAGTCTGATACCCCCGCTTCACTATCACTTCTTTCCCAGAAGCGACAGGAAGCAGATTTATCGGCAGCAAATTTTCCGGAAGCGCGTCCTGTTCCGGTTCCATCACCATAACGCATTCCAGCTTCGCCCGTAAAAAACCTGCCAGTTGCTGCAAGGTCTCAATTTTTTCCAACGGGATTGCTACCAGCAAAAAATCCTGTAACGCGGTCTCCTCCGTCGCCTGCCACGGTGCAGAAAAATCCGAAGCCACAGATACCCGATGCTCCTGTGCAATCCCGTAATCTTTCCAATCCGGCGCGAGCGTCAGGGCGGCCCGGTATGTACCCGGTTCAAACGGAACATACTGACATCCTTCCCAGTGTACCCAGTTCTGCTGTTCTTCCGCCGTCATAACAGGAAGCCTGACCGTCTGCAGATAAACCTGCCCAAAATCCAACGCAATCCGGCATCGCCTGATTTTTATCTTCTCTTCCCGCAAAATCGCCAGCAGCCAGCCCGCCGTTTCCTCCGGGTGGTTCAGGTAATTGTAATGCTGAAACGTCTTGGGTAGTTCATACTTCACCGCGTTTTCGGCCTGGCAAATCGTAACCGCATTGTCTGTAATCCGCAGTGTGACCGGTTCGCCGAAAAGCCTGTCATATAAAAATTTTATGATCTTCATCCTGATACAGCCTCCGTTCATAAAATCAAAGACCAGTACCAGTCAAGGATACGGGAAGAAAAGAAAAAACTCAGGACAGCCCCGGCACAAAGACAGGGACCAAAGGGAAGCCTGGTTTTCCGGTTCGCTTTATGCAGGGCACAAAGCAGTAACGCAACCGTCCCACCCAGAAAGAAAGCCAGGTATAGATTGACCACTATGCCCGGAAAACCGGTCCAGATTCCCAGAACGCCGGCAAATTTAACATCGCCCAGCCCCATGCCGCCCCGACTCATCAGGTAAAGCAGCCCAAGCAGACCACTGCCGGTCACAGCGCCCAACAGAGACTCACTCCAGGTATTGCCGAAGATTCCGGTATATACCAGCCCGGCAGACAGTAACAAAATCAGAACTTCATCCAGAATAATCTTCCGCCTGAAATCAACGTAGGCCACGATGCACAGGCCGAAGATAAATACCAAAACTAAAACATAACTCAACATTTTCATTTTCACGGTAACTCCTTTGAAACAAGAAAAATTTCATTCCTGATCATTGCCGTGAAAAGAATATCTGGCTCTATGCGGAGCCATCGCCGTTTCTGTTAGGTAACGACAAATCGGCATACGCATACATAGTAATTATAACACTGATTTAACAACAATGTATAGTTTCATTTTTAATAAGAGGACAATTTTACCAAATTTTTCACAAAAAAACGTGGCAACCCATACGAGTTACCACGTAATGCGATACAAAAGCATTTAACTATTTATAAACCGGTTCCTTTATATCATCCTAATTTAAATTACCAATCCAGATTTTCCGCTTCCTGACGGCCTCTGCCGGTTAAGGAATCCAACAGGATACGCTGCTCGATGTGAGCCGCCAGTTTCTTGGTGAACTTAACGGTATCCGGATTGACGGACATGCTATCGATACCGCTCTTGATCAGGAATTCACAGAACTCCGGATATACGGACGGAGCCTGGCCGCAGATAGAAACCGTCTTGCCGGCTTTGTGAGCCACTTCAATCAGATGACGGACCGCACGGCGGACTGCCAGATTGCGTTCGTCATAAATGTGGGAGACGGTATCGTTATCACGATCGCAGCCCAAAATCAGCATGGTCAGGTCGTTGGAACCGATGGAATACCCATCCACAAATTCATTGAACTGATCCGCCAGAATAATGTTGGACGGAATCTCAGCCATCAGCCAGACCTTAAAGTCTTTGCCCCGGGCCAGCCCCTGCTCTGCCATAATGCCGGTAACCTTGCGGGCTTCGTCAATATTACGGCAGAACGGAATCATCACGTTCAGGTTCTTCAGGCCAAACTCTTCGCGAACTTTCCGCACAGCCTGGCATTCCAGTTTAAAGGCTTCAATATATTTCGGATCATAGTAACGGGACGCGCCGCGCCAGCCTAACAACGCGGACGGTTCATATGGTTCAAACTCGTCGCCGCCTTTCAGGTCGCGGTACTCGCTGGATTTGAAATCGCTGAAACGCAGGGTTACCGGGCGGGGAGCCATAGCCTGGCACACCTGGCGAATGCCTTCGGCCAGCTGATTCACCACTTTTTCCGGATGACCGGTCTTGATCAGATACAGCGGATGTTCATGGATGTAAGTCGTCCAGATAAATTCTTCACGCATCAGGCCGATGCCGTCGCAAGGCAGGGACGCATATTTTTCCGCCAGTTCCGGATCGCCCAGGTTCATATAAATCTTGGTGCCGGTGGGCGGGAAGAATTCCGCCGTTACGGTTGCGCCGGCAGCAGCAGGCGCCGCAGCAGCCGGTTTTGCCTCTTCCAGGATACCTTCATATACAACACCGTGGGTCGCGTCAACGGTAATGTCCGAACCGTTCGCAATAGAAGCCGTAGCAGCAGCACCCCGGCTCTTGCAGCCAATAATACAGGGAATCCCCAGCTCGCGGCTGACAATGGAAGCGTGGCAGGTCATACCGCCGCTGTCCGTTACGATGGCTTTCGCCTTCTTCATAGCGGGAACCCAGTCCGGCGCCGTCATTTCCGTAACCAGAATTTCGCCCTGTTTAAACTCATCAATCATGGACGGATCCAGAATGACATGTGCTTTGCCGGAAACCTGTCCGGGACTTGCCGGCGCACCCTTTACGATAACTTTCCTGTCCGTAGTAACCGCTCCCTTCTCCTCCACTTTGGCAGTTTCTTTTGCTTTACGGCGGCTCCATACGGTTTCCGGACGGGCCTGCAGGATCCAAATCTTGCCGTCCCGTTCGTCAATGCCCCATTCCATATCCATATAGCAACCATAATGTTTTTCAATCTTGATTGCGTAGCCGGCCAGTTCTTTGATCTGTTCGTCCGTCAGCTTCTGACCTTCCCCTTCCGCTTTCGGTACGGGAACTTCTTCCACGTCTCCGCCGGGTTTGCGGATCAGTTTGACTTCCTGGGGATTTACCGTTTTTTCCAGAATTTCCAGTTTATCTTTGGAAACCAGATAATCATCCGGGGTCACAGTGCCCTGGACCACATATTCGCCCAGACCGTAAGCGCCTTCGATCAAAACGTTCTTATCATCCCCGTCCGCTACATTCACCGTGAACATAACGCCGGCCGCTTTCGAGTATACCATCATCTGAATAACCGCAGACAGCGCAACGTCCAAATGGTCGAAGCCCTGTTTTTCACGGTAATACACCGCACGGTCGGTAAAGCAGGAGGCGTAGCATTCTTTTACCTTCTGGATGATCATTTTGGCGCCCTGCACATTCAGGTAGGTATCCTGCTGGCCTGCAAAACTGGCGTCGGGCAGATCTTCCGCAGTCGCGCTGGACCGTACGGCTACGTAAGGGTCTTTTTCGCCGACTTTCTTCCCCAGTTCTTTATACGCTTTGGTGATAGCCGCCTGCAGATCTTTGGGCATCTCTTCGTCCATGATGGCCTTGCGCAGTTTAGCGCTGATATCCCGCAGCTGCGCCGTATTCTCCACGTCCGTAATCTGTCCGATCAGCGCGGCCATTTTTTCTTTCAGGCCGGTCGCCTCAATAAAGTAACGATACGCATAAGCAGTGGTCGCATATCCGTAAGGCACAGGAACGTCTGTCTTCGCAGTCATTTCTCCCAGCGAAGAAGATTTTCCGCCAACGATTGCCACATCCTTGCGTTCCATCTGCTCAAACCACAACAAATACTCTTTTTCTTTCTCCATAGTCCCTGCTCCTTTTTTTAAAAATTATGGTACACACAAAAAGAAATTACTTCTCTATAGTATATACTATACCACGCTTTCTGTAGTTATTCAAGGAAGATTCTGTGAAATTTTGCTTGTGAGAGCTTCCCCAACCTTCCTAAAAGCGTCCTCTGTTATAAAGTCATCCTCTTTAATTAAAACAAAAGCGCCGGCATCCTCCCTTCCCCGCAAAATTACGACGGGGAACCCGGGGATAACAGCCAGCGCTTTCATTATGATGTATTACAATTTTTTACATACAGGATTTCTTCGTATGCATATTGCCCAATGAATTGTGTAACTTACGGAATACATTGTCCCTAATGCAGTCACGGACTTACATCACCAGTTTGGACAGGTCCCCTACACAGTTGACCAGATCTTTTACCAGGCACAGGAGGGACAACCGGTTATTCTTTACGGCTTCGTCTTTATCCATAACCATCACGTCGTCAAAGAATTTGTTCACCGGTGCGTTCAGCTCGCTCAAAATGTTCAGAGCCCCTGTATAATCACAGCGGACCGTCAGCGGGATCATATCGGTATCCAGCTTCCTAACCACAGCATACAGCTCCTTCTCCGCTTCTACCTTAAACAGGCTTTCATTCACAGGCAAAACAGTTTCCGCCTTGCTGCTGAGGTTGTTCACACGGGTAGCAGCCTGAATCATATCCGCCGCCTTATCACTGTTTACATATTCATTCAACGCCTGCGCGCGCAGATACAGATCGTACAGATCGTTATTGCGTTCGTCCGCCAGCACGGCATCGATCACGTCATACCGGATCTTCTGTTCCAGCAGCAGATTGCGGAACCGCAGCCGGATAAACTCAATGATCTGTGTTCCCAGCTCTTTCACTTTTTCCATCGGAACCTTCAGCAACAGAATGGACGCTCCCACCACCTTGGCCATGTCCATATGCTTTTGGCTGTCCAGCAAGATATTGATAATGCCCAAAGCCTGACGGCGCAGCGCAAATGGATCCTGGGAACCGGTCGGCGCTTTACCGCGGCTGAAGGTAGCCACAATGTTGTCCACCTTATCCGCAATACTCAGAATCCGCCCGATTTCCGTCTTTGGCAGGATATCGCCCGCAAACCGGGGCAGATACTGTTCAAAGATTCCTTCGCAGACATCCGCTTTTTCTCCGTCCAGACGGGCATATTCCCGGCCCATGACGCCCTGCAGTTCGGTAAATTCCGTCACCATGCCGGTAACCAGATCGCACTTGCTGAGCTTGGCCGCGCGTTTCAGATCCGCCAGCGGCACACGGCTCTGCTGCCCGAAATGAATCATCTCCACCAGTTGCTCCAGACGCTGGCTCTTGTCGTACATATTGCCCAGGCCTTCCTGGAACACAACGGTCTTAATCTTTTCTTCATAGGCTTCCAGTTTCTGTTTCCGGTCTTCGTTAAAGAAGAATTCCGCATCGCTGAGACGGGCCCGCAGCACCCGTTCATTGCCGTGGGTCACATTCTCCAGAAACGCTTTGCCGCCGTTCCGTACGGCAATAAATTTGTTCAGCAGTTTGCCGTCTTTACCCCGCACCGGGAAATAGCGCTGATGATCGCGCATAGGCGTGATGATGGCCGCTTCCGGCAGTGCCAGATATTTCTCTTCAAATTTTCCGCACAACGGCGTGGGATACTCTACCAGATAATTGACTTCTTCCAGCAGATCTGCCGCAATTTCAATCTCGCCGCCTTCTTCCCGGGCCAGTTCGGTAATCTGCTGTCGAATCATCTCCCGGCGTTTATCCTGATCTGCGATGACAAAATTCTCTTCCAAAATTTTTTCATAGTCATCCGCCACCGGAATTTCAATTTTCTTGTTGCTCAGGAAACGGTGACCCATGGTGTAACGGTCAGACTGGATATCCGTAATGGAAACAGGAACGATTTCCATACCAAACAGCGCTACCAGCCAGTGAATGGGACGCAGGAAACGGAAATCGAAATCTGCCCAACGCATATGGTTGGGGAACGGAATATTGGTCAGGATCTCCTGCAACACATGCGGTAACAGTTCCGCCGTCGCCCGGCCCTGTATGTGCTTCACAGCATAAATATAATTATCCTTTACAACCAGTTCCTTCACATCTACGCCTTTGCCCCGGGCAAACCCCTGGGCCGCTTTGGTCGGCTCACCGTCTTTAAAGGCAATGTTCACGGCCGGGCCCTTAAATTCTTCCGTGCTGTCCGCCTGGGTCTCTTCCACTCCGCTGACCAGCACAGCCAGACGGCGGGGAGTTCCCAGTACGGTTACATCGGCAAAGGGCACCCGGGCGTCCTGTAACTTTTTCAGCGCCAGGGTTTTTAAATCTTTTAAAATGTTCGGCATATAATTGGCCGGCAGTTCTTCCGTTCCGATTTCAAACAATAACTTCTTCATTATTTGTTTCCTCCCTTCAGCAGCGGGAAGCCCATCTTTTCCCTTTGTTCCACATACGCTTTGGCACACAGACGGGCCAGCCGGCGTACACGGCCGATGTACGCGACCCGTTCGCTGACGCTAATGGCGCCCCGGCTGTCCAGCAGGTTAAATGTGTGGGAACATTTCAAAACGTAGTCATACGCCGGACGGATGTTGCCTGTCTCCACAATACGTTCCGCTTCTTTTTCAAATTTTTCGAACATGTCGAAGAGCATGTCGGTATCCGCCAGCTGGAAGGAATACCAGCTCTGTTCTACTTCGTTGTCGTGGAACACGTCGCCGTAGGTCACGTCGCCGACCCACTTCACGTCATACACATTTTCCACGCCCTGGATGTACATAGCAATCCGTTCCAGGCCGTACGTAATTTCCACGGCAACCGGTTTGATATCCAGACTGCCGACCTGCTGGAAATAGGTAAACTGGGTGATTTCCATACCGTCCAGCCAGACTTCCCAGCCCAGGCCCCAGGCGCCTAACGTGGGAGATTCCCAGTTGTCTTCTACGAAACGGATGTCGTGTTCTTCCGCTTTAAATCCTAACGCGGCCAGACTCTGCAGATACAGGTCCTGAATGTTGGCCGGAGACGGTTTGATAATGACCTGATACTGATGATGCTGGAACAGGCGATTGGGGTTGTCGCCGTAGCGTCCGTCCGCCGGGCGGCGAGAGGGTTCCACATACGCCACACGCCAGGGTTCCGGTCCCAAGACCCGCAAAAATGTCAACGGGTTCATGGTGCCTGCGCCTTTTTCCATGTCATAGGGCTGAGCCAGAATACAGTCCTGCTCAGACCAGAACTTTTGCAGTGTTAAAACCATTTGCTGAAAATCCATTTTTTCCTCCTTGATTATGTTACAAAGCGGGTTTGTTTATCCTGCCGCGATTATTTTGCCTGGCGCGCCGCCTGCTGCAAATAAAAAACCGTCCTTGCAACAAATACTTGTTACAGGGACGGAGTATCTCCGCGGTTCCACCCTGCTTGATCACAAAAACGTGACCCGCCTCAATGGTTATTTAATTTCGCTCAAAGCTGCCTTCTTCCGCCGGTTGCCGGCTTACACTGTCCCGGCTCGCTTTAGTGGCGGAATACTTGGTCTTGTCATCGCTACGCATTATTATATGTAGTCCGGGCAGGTTTGTCAAATGATTTATGAATTTCCGGTGGGAAACGAAACTCCGGTTATGTTGTAAAAAAGGCAGCGGCGGGAATGAACCAGCAAACACATTCCCGTTTGTTATTTTCCTCCCGCAATCTGCCGCAGGAACTCCAGGCTTCGAATCGGCTGCTCCGTCTGATATACCAGGTACCGGTGCAAAATCTGTTCCAGTTCCATCAGCGCCCCGCCTTTTACCAAAAAATGCCCCGGCTCTGCCAAGTCCAGCATACGAAGCTGCTGCCACAACCTGCGGGTTTCTTTCTGAAAAGATTGCAGACCCTGGGATTTTCCGGTACCGCACGATGCACAAACAAAGCCGCCCTGTATCTCACTGAACCAGCCGTCCCCTTCCGCCGGGCGGCTGCACTGCACACACACTTCATACACGGGACCGATGCCACAATGATCCAGTAACTGGATCAGATAAGCCATGGCTGCCACGCGCGGATTTCGCTTTACCAGCAACTGCAGCGCACGCCGCAGTAATAGATACAACGATTCCGAAGGTTCGCCCTGTTCCGTCAGGCGTTCCGTCATCTCGGTCATAAGAAACCCGTAGGCCATTTGTTCCAGCTCCATCTGCGGCATGGGTGCGGCAAGCTGACAGCTTTTCAGCTTATCCACGCGGGCGCCTGGATACAATTCCGCTTCCAGACAGGCAAAGGGTTGCAGCAAACGGCCCGACACACTTTTCGGATACCGGGCCCCATAGGCCATAAACACAATTTTCCCATGGTCCCGGGAAAAACAAACTGCTTTCTTGTCCGCCGTCTGCCAATTATTTACTTGTAAGAGTACAATCTCATCCTTATAACTTTCCATACCCTGTGACCGACCAAACGCTTCTGATTCCGTTTCTGTCTTTGCCTGTTCTGTGCGTCAGCGTCTGTTCCGCTTCCGCCTTCACTTGTTCTGCCCGGCAGCGCCTATTCCGTTTCTGTTTTTTCCGCCTTGACCCGTTCAATCCGGAACTGATCCATTTTCAATACAGTAAACGTCCAGTTTTTCCATTCGACCTCGTCGCCCTCTTCCGGCTTCCGTCCCAACCGGCTGAATATATAACCGCCCAACGTGTCTTCTTCATCTTCCTCATCAAACGACAGCTTCAGCACTTCGCCCACGTCGTCCAGCGGCATTTCTCCGTCAATATCGTAACTCCCGTTTGCCAGGGGCAGAATATCCGGAAGTTCCGCCGGCGCATATTCATCGCTCATATCACCCACGATTTCTTCCAGCAGATCTTCCAGGGTGACCAGGCCGACGGTGCCGCCATATTCATCCACAACCACTGCCAGATGGACCCGCTGCTTCTGCATCGTCTGCAATACCCGCAGCGCGTTCATCCCCTCCGGCACCCGGATCGTTTTCCGCAACAGGGAACGGATGTCGAAATCCTCCGACAAATCGGCATTCAGAAGATCCCGCACATGGAAAATCCCCAGAATATGGTCCTTGTCCTCTTCGCAAACAGGGAAACGGGTATGGTGCGTGGTCCGGATCAGTTCCCGTATTTCTTCCAGCGTGTCGTCCACAAACACGCACATCATATCCTGACGGGGCACCATCACTTCCCGGGCCACCGTGTCGTTAAACTCAAACACGTTGTCGATCAGCACCCGTTCTGCGCTGTCCAGTTCCCCTTCCTTTTCACTGGCGCTGACGATTTGCCGCAACTCTTCTTCACTGCGGGAAATGTCTTCGTCCGGGGTATAGGTCACGCCAAAAAGTTTTGCGATCCCTTTGGCGATCCAAAAAGCGATGCCCACCAGCGGACAGGTCAGCAGATACACCACGCGCAGCGGGGTCACCAGATGCACGATGATTTCTTCCACCTTGTCCCACACAATGATGCGTGGCACCAGTTCCCCGATCACCACGTGCAACAACACCAAAATCAGAAACGCGCAAAGCAGGCTGAGAGACAACGCGGTATCCGGCAGCCAGGAAACCGCCTGAGCCGTTGCAGTCATCCAGGAATGCACACCGGGCAGTCCCAGCAGCCACTCCGCCAGCAGCGGTCCGCCGTACCAGCCCAGCAACAGCGAAATACAGGTGATGCCAATCTGCAATGCGCTGATATACTGATTTTTTCTATCATAAATATGCAGCAGCGTCTCCGCGCCGGACACGCCTTCCTCCTGCATTTCCTGCAGCTGTGCACGCCGGATTCGCGCCAGCGACGTTTCCGCCGCCACCAACAGTGCATTGAACAAAATCAGAAACAGGATCAACATGTTACGGTTCCTTATACCCCAATTCTTTCAGCATTTTGGATTTATTTCGCCAATCCGCCTGCACCTTTACCCACAAATCCAGAAAAACGCCGCAACCGGTCAGGTTCTCAATATCCTGCCGGGCCTCCTGCCCGATTTTTTTCAGCAGGCTGCCCTTGGCCCCGATGACGATCCCTTTCTGGGATTCCCGTTCCACAAAAATCGTAGCCCGGATAAAAATATTACCGTTCGAACGTTCCTTGAATTCGTCCACTTCCACCGCAATGGCATGGGGCACTTCATCGTGAGTATTCCGCAGCACTTTTTCCCGGATCATTTCCGCCGCAATCACCCGCATGGGCTGATCGGTCAGTTCGTCTTCTGAGAACAGGCTGGGGCCTTCTGGCAGCCGGCAGACGATTTCTTCCTGCAGTTCCGCAAAGCCTTCCTTCTCCAGCGCGCTGACCGGAACCACAGCATCAAAATTCAGATCGTCCCGGTAACTGCTCATGATCTCCAGCAACTTGCTCTTGTCTTCCAGCTTGTCGATTTTGTTGATCACCAGCAGCACCGGCGTTTTTACCCGCTTCAGATGTTCAATGATAAACCGTTCGCCGGCCCCTTTTTTCTCGCAGGCATCCACCACGAACAAAATCACATCCACCTGGTTCAGCGCACCGATGGCCGCCTGGTTCATATACTCACCCAGTTTGTGCAGCGGCTTGTGTACGCCGGGCGTATCAAGAAACATAATCTGGGCGTGGTCGGCGGAAAAAATTCCCATGATTTTATTCCGCGTCGTCTGGGGCCGGTCGCTCATGATTGAAATCTTTTCCCCGATCATCCCGTTCATCAAAGTAGATTTTCCCACGTTCGGCCGCCCTACCAGGGCAGCAAAGCCTGTACGATGTTTGTTTTCAGCCATACAAACTCCTCAATCCTCTTACAAAATTTTAAGTAGTTCCATTACGCAAAGTCCGCAGCTTAAAGCTGAATGGCAGTAGCTCAAACGGTTACGCAAAGTCCGCCGCCTTAAAACTAAACGGCAGCAGTTCATCCAGCGTCACCGTCCGCATATCGCCACGCACGTTCGCCATGACGATTACGGGAATCTCAAACTCCGCCATCACCTGACGACAGGCGCCGCAGGGCGAAGTTACGTCTTCCGTATCCGCCGCCACCAGCAGCATGGTAATTTCTCCCGGACGCACGCCAGCTGCCGCCGCGTTGAACATGGCCACCCGCTCCGCGCACACCGTCAAGCCGAAAGAAGAATTCTCCACGTTACAGCCGGTAAAAATGTCGCCGGACTTTGTCAACAACGCCGCGCCCACCTTAAACTTGGAGAAAGGAACGTACGCGTTTTCCCGCGTCTTCAGTGCTTTCTTAAATAATTTTTGAATCGCTTTGTCTGTCTCTTTTTCTTTCTTGCGGCCCATCACGTTTTCCCCTTCCTTACTACTTTTACTCTGCACTTTCTTCTTTTCTTTTTCCGTTTTCGGTTTATCAGCCGAAATTTCTTTCCGCTTTTCGTTTTCCGCAGTTTTTTTCGTTTGCTTTTCCGCTTTCCCTTTTCCGTTTTTCGTTTGCTTTTCTGTTTTCATTATCGCAGGCTTTTTCGTTTTCTTTTCCTGCACCGCATCCACCACGGCCACCGCAAAATGATCCGGATCCGCATTTCCCGCGCTCCGGTCCAAATCTGCCTGACTCAGGTGAATCAGCTGCAGCGCCTTTTCTTCCTCCTGCCGCATCACCGCTTTGTCTGCCTTGTTCATGTGGTCATATCCCAGCAGATGCAGCAGACTGTGCACACCCAGGTACACCAGTTCCCGGTTCAAGCCGTGACCGTACTCCTCGCCCTGCCGCACAGCTGTTTCCGCCGAAATAATAATATCCCCCAGCAGATGCGTATCCGGCCCGCCGAACTCCTGCGGTTCCTCTGCTTCATCCAGCGCAAAGGACAACACATCCGTCGGCCGGTCAATGCCCCGGTAATCCTTGTTCAATACGTGAATGACCTCATCACTCACCAATGACACGTCGACTTCGGTTTCCGCAGACAGCTTGTGCAGTTTTGCCACCGCCTGCAGCCCCTCTTTCAGCAACGCAACGGCTTTCTTCGGGACCTTTACCTCATCCTGGTCATCGCTGAAAATAATCTTCATGCTGTCTCGTATCCTCCCCTTATCAAAACGGAAATCGGATGTTTCCTTTTCCCGGGTTTTCCGGGCAATTCACTCCGCTTCTTCGGCCTTTTTACTCTGTCGCCTTCTTTTCGTCCGGTTTCAGTTCAAACTGTTCGTAGGCCTTGATGATGGCGCCCACAATTTCATGGCGCACCACATCTTTTTCATCAAAATAATTAATGCTGATGCCGGGCACGTCCTTCAACACTTTGGCCGCATGGACCAGCCCGCTTTTCCTTCCGATGGGAAGATCCACCTGTGTAACGTCGCCTGTTACCACCATGTGGGACCCGAACCCGAAGCGGGTCAGGATCATTTTCATCTGCTCCGGCGTAGTGTTCTGCGCTTCATCCAGAATGATGAACGAACCGTTCAGGGTACGCCCCCGCATGTACGCCAGCGGCGCCACTTCAATGGTACCCCGTTCCAGATATTTCTGCGCTGTATCGCTGCCCAGCATATCAAACAGCGCATCATACAGCGGACGCAGGTACGGATCCACCTTTTCCTGCAAATCTCCCGGCAAAAAGCCCAGCTTTTCCCCGGCCTCCACGGCCGGACGGGTCAGGATGATCCGCTCCACTTCCCGTTTCTTCAACGCTGTAACCGCCATGGCCACAGCCAGATACGTCTTGCCCGTGCCTGCGGGACCGATGCCGAAAGTGATGAAATTATTTTTGATGGCGCGGACATAATTCCACTGCCCCAGTGTTTTGGCCTTGATCTGATGGCCCCGCCAGGTGACGATTAGCGTTTCCGCATACATATTGTGCAGCTTGGCCACCGCGCCCCCCTGTACCATATAAATGCTGTAGCGCACATCATGGCTGGTAATCGGAAGCCCCTGCCGGTATAGGAACAGCAATTCCTTAAACAGCTGTTCCAGTTTCTGATTTTCCTCTTCACTGCCACTGAAAATAATCTTGTTGCCCCGGGCCATGACCGTCGCGTCAAAGCTGGCGTCGATCAGCCGCAGAAACTCATCATTCCTCCCCAGGATTCCGACCATCTCCTGCTGGTCGTTGATTTCAATTACATGTTCGTCCGATAAAAAAGACAATATTGCTTAACCCCTTTCACCGCGTTTCCGCAGTTTTTCTTCTTCGTTCCGATTCCTGCTTCGGATTTTTCTTCACAGATTTACCTGCAGTCAGCTACACCGGTTTCTTTACTGTTGCGCTTGCAGCTCACTGCAGTAATGTTTTCTTACTTCGCCGCGTCCCCTTCCAGGATGATAACCTTCTTTATCACAACCGGAACCACCGGCTTATCAATGGCGTCCGTTTTGGTATGCCCGATCTTCTGCACCACGTCCATGCCGTCGCTGACGCGCCCGAATACCGCATGATGATTATCCAGCCAGGGCGTTGCTTTCAACGTAATAAAGAACTGACTGCCGCCGGTATTTGGACCTGCATTGGCCATGGACAGGATCCCCGGTCCGTTGTGACGCAGCTTAGAATTGAATTCATCTTTAATTGTATAACCCGGACCTCCAGTTCCGTTTCCGTTGGGGCAGCCGCCCTGAATCATGAAGCCATCGATCACACGGTGAAAAATCAGATTGTCATAAAATCCTTTATTGGCCAGCTTAATGAAATTGGCCGTGGTCACCGGCGCCAATTTTGTTTCCAGCCGGCAGGTAAACGTCCCCATGCTGGTTTCAAACACAGCCTTGGCCGGTTTCGGCTGCGGCTTATGCTCCGCTTCTTTCCCACAGGCGCTGAATGAAAAACAAACTACCATGCACATACATAACAATAAAATTTTACGCATCGCAAACCCTCCTTTATTCTCCGGCAACTTCGTTCCGGATACGTTTTCAAAAAACACATTGGCAGCATTCCGCAATTTCCTGCGAAAGCCGATTGCACAAATATTTTCCGCGGCAAGTTTTCAAAATAAAACCCTCCGCATATCATACTTCTTCATTGTATATTATAAACAAAAAAGGCAGGCGTGAAAAGTGCCTGCCCAAATAATTCCCAAAAGGAAATTCAAAAAGAAAAAGGGATGGCGTCATCCCTTTTCCTTATGTAAATCAAACACATCACTGCAAAACTCTTAAACGAAAATTGTTTTTTCCTTACATTTTATGCAAAATGATTTGCAAAACGATTTTACAAAAATTTTATCCCTGCATTTTTCGCAAAATAATTATACAAAAATGATTCTGTTATTCCCCTGCTTTTTTATGTTGCAGGAATAGCCAGATGGTGCCCGCCAGCAGAATGGAAGTGTAGGCGCCGCTGCAGCAGCCCACTAGCATGGCAAAGGAGAAATTATGAATCGTCTCGCCGCCGAACAGGAAGATTGCCACGATAGCAAACAAAGTGGTGACCGTCGTGTAAATGGTACGGGTCAGCGTAGACTTGATACTGTTGTCGATCATATCCGTTACCGTTTCGGTGCGGCGATGCACTTTCAGGTTTTCACGGATGCGGTCAAAAATTACGATGGTGCCGTTGACCGAATACCCTACTACTGTCAGCAGCGCGGCTACGAAAGTGGAGTCAATTTCCAGCTGCAGCAGGGAGAACCAGCTCAGCGTAACCGACACGTCAATGATTAGGGCAATAATAGCCGCCAGCGCAAAATTCAGCTGGAACCGGATGGTAATATACAACACCATCAGCACCCAGGACAGGAAGATCGCGATGGCCGCCTGCTGGATCAGTTCACCGCCGATGGTCGCGCCGACGTTTTCCACGCGGCGAATCTCAAACTTGCCCAGAGATTTTTCCATATCCTGCATCACGGCCGTGCGGTCATTATCCGCAATGACCGGCGTACGGATCAGCACGCCCTGGGACGAAGTAGCCGCGGAATCGTTGCTTTCCAGCTGGATGATGGCGCCGCCCAAATTATGTTTGCCCAGCACTTCACGAACCTGGGCCACCTGCACCGCTTTTTCAAACTTCAGGTCCATGATGCTACCGCCGGTAAAATCAATTCCCAGATTGAACCCGCGGAAAATCATGGAGCCGTACCCGATTATCAGACCAATGATCGTAATCGCAAAGAAAATTTTCCAGTTACGTACAATAGAAAAGTTTTTCATTTTGCCACCTCCTCTGCTTTCGGAGCGGAGATGCCAAAAGCCGTGGGGCTCTTGGTGAAGTTAGCGTCAATGAGGAACTTCAGCAAAAATTTGGTAACCGTAACTGCCGAGAACATACTTAAAATAACGCCGATTGACAGCGTGACCGCAAACCCTTTGATGGGGCCGGTGCCTAAATAGAACAGAACCGCGCAGGCCATCAGGGTGGTGATGTTCGAGTCAAGAATGGTCACCAGCGCCCGGCCGAACCCGTTGTCCATGGCCTTGCGCAACGTTTTGCCATTTCGGATTTCTTCCTTGAACCGTTCAAAGATCAGTACGTTGGCGTCAACGGCCATACCGATGGACAGGATGATACCCGCCATACCCGGCAACGTAAGCGTTGCATTCAGGTAACGCATTACCAGCAGCAGCAGCATGGTGTATAACAGCAGGGCGATATCCGCTACAATGCCGCTGAGGCGATAGAACAGAAGCATAAATACAAATACCCCTGCCACACCGATCAGGAATGCTTTCTGGCTGGCTTCCTTGGAGTCCTGGCCCAGGGTCGGGCCAACCGTCCGGTTTTCAATAATTTCCAGTTTTACCGGCAGGGAACCGCTGCGCAGTAAAATTGCCAGGTGCTGCGCTTCTTCCATGGAACGGTTACCAGTGATCTGTGCGCGGCCCCCGGTAATGGCTTCCTGCACCACCGGCGCGGTCAGCACTTCCCCGTCCAGGGTGATGGCGATCCGCTTGCCCACGTTGCGGGCCGTTACGTCCGCAAACTTCTGGCCGCCTTCATCGGAAAACTCCATGGATACCAGCGGCTGGTTGCCGTTGCCAACCACCGCCTTGGCGTCTTTCAGATCCGTACCGGTGAGCACCGTTTTGTTATTGGGATCCTTGAACTCCAGCATCGCAGTCTTGCCCAGCATGTTGATGGCCTTTTCCGGATCCTTTACGCCCGGCAGTTCCACGATGATGCGATCGCGGCCCTGACGCTGAACCACCGGTTCCGTCAGACCCAGCGCATTTACACGACGTTCAATGATATGCGTCGCCCTGTCCAGCGCGTCGTCATTCACTTTCAACTGCGGCGTATCCACAGCCTGCAGCACCACGTGGGTACCGCCCTGCAAATCCAGTCCCTGTTTAACCGAACTGGCCAGCGGCCGGATGTACATAACAAACCCGCCCACAATGGCCAGCGCCACGATCAGGAACTTCCCTAACTCATTCCATCTCAAAATACTTTACCCCTTTCATCTGTTACCGTCGTAACAGTTTATCTCCACTGCAATTTGCATAAAGTAACATCTGCAGCCATAAACTTTTTCAAAAGAATCGCCCGCCGTCACAATGCATCACACACCGGCACAGCGGATCCATTTTGTTTCCGTGACCAACGCGTCCATCGTTTGGTCGTGCGTTTCCATGGGAATAGTTTCCCACAACAGTTTGTCGCAGGTCACGCCCAGGCTAAAGCCCTTCGTCTCTTCCAAAAACCGATCGTAAAACCCGGCGCCCCGTCCCATGCGGCCGCCCGTTTCCGAAAACCCGGCTCCCGGCACCAACATCAATTCCAACGCTTCCGGTGAAATCAGTTCCACCGGTTCCGGCGCTGTCCGGATCCCGTACCGGTCCAAGGGCAGATTTTCCAATGAAACCAGCCGCGCGGCTTTCATCTCCGTCCGCGAAATGATCCACGGCACCGCCACTATTTTACCCAAACGCAGCGCCGCTTCCAGCACCGCATCCACGGAAATCTCCTTGTGAAACGAAAGATAACCCAACACCACCGCCGCCTCTTGGAACTCACGGCTTTGCAGCACCCGTTCACAAACCGCCCGGCTTGCCTCCGCCACATAGCGTTCCGAAAGCCCGGCAGCCGTCTCTTTCAACTCACGCCGCACCCGGCGCTTTTCTTCCGTAAGCAAATGCGTTTCCATCAGGCATCCAGCGTTTCGGGCTGCGGCTGCGCATCCGCACCGGCATCCTGAAATCCGCTGATGGCGGTTCTGGCAAACTCGATCTCCACGCCTTCCGCGAGACGGACCTTCACCTTCACGGGCCCCACCTTGGTCAGCGTGCCATACATGCCGCCAATGGTGATGATCTTATCCCCGCGTTTCAGCGAATCCAACATCTCTTTCCGTCTCTTCTGCTCCTGCTTCTGCGGACGCCACAGCATAAAATAAAAAATGCCCGCCATCAATATAAACGGCAGAATGGCATTGGCCATGACCATCATATCGTTCATCCTGCACCTCCCGGCAATTCGTAACGTGGGTTGCGCATTTCGCATGTGAACCACACAAAATTACATAATATTTTACCACATGCAACAGGGAGTTTCAACCTCTTTCCCTAATATAGTATGCAGTAATTTGCAAAACTTTTCCGCTGCACAACAATATTCCGTAATTGCCCAAACTTTTTCGCAGCACAACAAAACAGCCGCAGAAAAAGTTCCACGGCTGTTGCCAATCAAACATTACTGATCAAATATTTCCAAGCAAACGTTACTGGCTAAATGTCATGAAGCAAACGTTGCCAGTCAAATCCTATCTACTTTTCGCCAGGTCATCCAGGAAATGCTGCAGCCGTTCCTTCGTCACATGCTGCATCACCACAATGTGCGACAGTTCGCCGCCCAGCCTGTTATCCTGATCCGGCGCCAGATCATACTTATCCACGATTGCGGCAGGCGGACGCTTGAAGTACACCGTATTGGACATGGGCTCCAGCCAGGCCTTCCACCCCATCTTATCCAACTGGCCCTTCAGCCAGGCCGCGCGCTCCAGCATCCCCGTCGCCTGCTCCGTAAAGCCTTTCTACCCGGTATGCTTCAGAATCCACCAAAGCTTCAGCGGCGAAAGGGCGGAACGGGAACAGTTAATCATAGGCATGCTGCCGTCCAGATACGTCACGTTAAAGGGATTCTGGTTGTCCATTACTTCCTTAGTGGTCAGGAAAATGCCGGCAGGCTCGTCCATGCCGAAGAACTTGTGCCCGCTGACCGCGATGGAATCATAGGGATGCACTTTGCGATTTACAGCGTCCCGGTATTTCGTAAAGGGCAGGTAGCCGCCGAACAGCGCCGCGTCCACATGACGATACACCGGAATGGACGGATGCTTCGCCAGCACTGTGTTCAGCGCATCCTGATCGTCTACGCCGCCCTTAAAGGTCGTGCCCATGGCGAAGACCATCAGCGCGGGGCGCCCCGGCTTCAGCGATTTTTCCAGTTCTGCCGGAATCATGCGGCCATGCACGTCGGAAGGAACCAGGACCAGATCCAGGTTTTGCAGATCCGCCAGTCGCATATTTGAATAGTGGGCCGCGTCGGACACATACACCACCGGTTTCTTTCCCGTCTTTTTCTCCAGGTACTTGGACCCGAAATAAATGCCGTGGTTATTTCCGTCTGTACCGCTGAAAGAAACCAGGCCCCACACATCTTTCGTATCAAAGCCGTAATGCGGCCCGAAGGTTTCAATGACCTCCCGTTCAAACTCCAGGGCATTCATGTAGCCGCCATGGATGTGGTACGGATCCCCGGCGTTATTGATCATCACCTTGTAAATGCCACGGTCCGTCAGTCATTTGTAAAATCCTTCCAACTGAATGTTATGGTTCAACGGGTATCCGATGTCCTTGGTCTGGCGTTACGCCACATAGTCGGCAAATTTATCGAGCCGCTCCCGGGCCAGGTCTACCGGTTCGGCGAACACCGAAGCACAGGAGAAAACCACCAACGCAGCCGCCAGACCGGTCGTTTTTTTCAACAAGTTCTTATGCAACAAAATCCTCCTCCTTTTTCATTGATAGTTCGTCATTACTGTACCATGCTCAGCAGAATATGCTCGAGTCTGAGACCGGAAGCTCGTTTTATCTTCTTCCCATTCTTAAACGCGATGGTCGTGGGAACCATCATAATACCAAACTGCTGGGCAAAGTCCGGATATTCTTCAACATCCAGTTTACAAACTTTTATTTCCGGATGCTTATCCGCTATCGAATCCAGCTCTGCTTGCTGCATACGGCAGGGCTGATCCCACAAGGCAAAAAACGTTACCAGCACAGGTCTGTCGCATTCCAGTACCTCTGCTTGAAAGTTATCCGGCGTAAGCGAAACGATATTTTCCTTAACTGATTCCATTTTATCCCGCCTTCCTCCTAAACTTTACACTTCCACCACGCTGCCGGACGAAATATAATGCAGCCTGTCCCCCATCTTCTGCTTCAAGAACTTATACTGCGCCACCCCGGTGCAGTGACCCGTGTAATACACCGTGTCAAATCCGCAAAGCGTGTCCGCCGCTTCCGACAAAAACGCCTGCCCGGCTTCATCCAGACTTACTCCCATGAAATGAAACCCGCCGAACAGCACATCCGGGCGGAACCAGTTTGTGATATTGATAATGCCCTTATGGGAGCAGCCGCTGAACAGATAACGCCGCCCATCTTCCTCAATCAGCAGATACTGCTCGTGACGGAAATCCTCCGGAAGAAGAACGCCGTTCCGCTTCACCGTCATGCCGTTGGTCTCAAGGGGGTGGATGCGCTTTTCCCCGTTACAGGTGAACAGCGTGACGCCCTCCGCCAGCTGCCGCGTTCCGTCCGTCAATACGATGCGGTCCGAATTTCGCAGCGCCGGATCCACGCCGATATCTCTCCCCTCAATGTTAAAATGCTCTTCGAAAGCATCCTTCTGCACGTACACCGGTGCTTTTTCATTGCACTGCAAAAAACGCAGCAGCCCGCCGCTGTGATCATAATGCCCGTGAGACAGGATTGCGATATCCGCCGTTCCCAGATCCACGCCCAGCTTTTCCGCGTTATCCGCAAACGCTTCGGAAGAACCGGAGTCAAACAATATGTTTATCTTTTTTGTTTCAATAAAAAGGCTCAGCCCATGTTCCGCGGCATACCGCTCCGCGCAGGCGGTGTTCTCCATCAGCGTCGTAACTTTCATGACTCAGCACAACCTCCAAATTATATCAGGTCAACCTACTTCCCTACTTTTTCCCCGTTCAGGATCACCACGTTCATGGGTTCTGCCTTCACATCCGCCCACACGTTCGCCTGAATATACGGTTCCGATTTCAGATACTCTTCCAGCAGTTCCCGGGTGGCGAAATCGATCACCATCACAGAACCTTTCATCTTCCCAGCCTCGTCCAGGATTCCACCGGCGCAGAGAATTTTTCCTTTCAACCGGGACAGATTCTGCAGGTGACGGGGCCGTACCTCCATCCGCTTCTCCAACATATTCGGTCCATCATAGGCTGTAATTACAAACTGCATAGCAACATCCTCCTTTTTTATTATATCCGCTAACTTGCTGTTCCTTTGTATGTACAACAATAAATTTCAAATCTTCTTCACCCATTCCCAGGGTCCTTCATATTTTACGCTTTCAGTGGCTATTTTTGACGCAAATGTAAGAGCCGCTTTAAAATCAAGCTGCTTATGATAATAGGCAAAACAAAATGCACCGTGGAAAATATCCCCGGCCGCCAGGCTGTCCACACAGGGTACGGACGCTACGGGAACCTCGCCGTCGTCCAGACGAATCGGCTTCTCTCCCCTTGTCATGGCCTTTTGTGCGCTCGCACATTCCTGAACGGAAAAAATGTCATGGTCCGCAGGATCCCTGAACTCTTCGGAAGAAATGACAACACTTGCTTTTTGAAGAAACGCAAGAGTCTCTCCCTTCCAGGAACCCGCATCCACTACAATTTCACAATCACAGTTGCGAAGAACCGCTAACGAAAGTTCCTGCTGGTTCAGATCAAACAGGCAGAACGCAGGCTCATCAAGTATTGGCACATTAACTACTTTATATTGGTTCTGGCCGCTGAAAATCTGCCTGTCGCCGTTCCAATCCACAGCGATGGCCGCCACGGCAGGCATGGCATCGTCCTCTGTACAATTGACAACGGTCACGCCAAATTTTTCCAGCGTTTCTTTTATCACGTCCGACTCCGCCGTGTTACCAAGACAGGTGACCAGCGTAGCGTTTCCGCCCAGCAGTGAGTAGGTGATCGCCGCATTCGCCGCCGGCCCGCCCACGAGCCTCGTGAAATGATTTGTTTTTACTTTAGAATTCTTCTGCGGATGGGAATTGACATAAAAAACATAATCCATTGTTGTCAATCCCACAAAATACCCCCGGGGACTTTTTTGTAATTTCGATTCCTCCATTTTTAATACCTGCATAGCCCCACGTCCTTCTGCAACGGAAACCTTAACTGTAATTGTACAAGCGCTTGCAAAGAAATAACTTATTTCCAAACATAAACAGCAACCAGCACATGTACCAGCATAACAACCGGCACGCCGAACCGGAACAACGGCTTTAACGTTTTGTGACGGAACACAAGCATGCCAAGGTATGCGCCGACAGCGCCCCCTGCCGCAGCCAGTCCCAGCAGCACACACTCCGGGACACGCCACCAGTGGTTGACGGCTTTCAGTTTATCCAGACCGTAGACGAAAAAAGTTATGATGTTGATGATAGAAAACACGTATAGCATAGCTAACCCACATTACTTTTTAATCCAAAATATATCCTTACTATAGTATTTTATCACATAACCAACTCTATGGACAGGTTTATGATTGTCAAATCATACTACACTATTATTAGATATTATTCGTCAACATTACGAACAAGTTAGTATATAAAAGAAATCTTTCTTCCCTCGCAAATTCCACAAACATAAAATTGCCTGTCACATATTCCGTTTTACAATTCTTCTTCATAATCTTCACCCGCCACTCCCATGACAGGCCAACACAATTCCCAGGTACATAATCGCTATGATCCCATTCCAATACTGTCTCTTGTGGACATACTCCTCACTCTGCTCTTCATCGTACAATCCTTTTAATAAACCGACAACCCCCGTGCATCCCAAAACCGCTCCAAAAATCGCCAGAGGGCTGACAGCAATACTTTTTACAATACTGATAAAAGCAGATTGCATTTCTTCCCAGTGAAACAGCACAAATAGCCCGGTCAGCAAAACGGTGAATGCGCCTGCCTTTTTTGTATTGCTTACCATGCGTATGCATAAAAAAATGACAAAAAGAGGAAGCATGCACGCAATAATATAGTTTGCATAAATGAAATCCGCTCGTATGCCGGTAACTTCCGGATTTGTCGCCATAAACGGAAAAAAGTTGCGCATCTGGCAGCTCCTGTAAAACGTCAATCAATCATTGTTGTTTTTTCTTTTCTTCCTGAATTTCGTTTCTCTTTCGCGTCCACTTGTTAATCCCCAACAATTTATGACGTCGGGGTCCGTATCGCTTTTTAAATTTTAGTGACTCGCGACGTTCAGATTTTAGCATGATTCTCCTTCGCTGTATCTCCCAATATAATATCTTTTTATTATTCCTGTATCCATATTGACATAGAACAGATCCATGTAAGCCCGTGCCAGCGCATGGGCAATGTGAATATAAGTCCTGACGTCGTTCCGCATCATTTGCTCTCCTGTTATCTGTTTCCTGTTTAATCCCAAAATAGCTC
Source organism: Acidaminococcaceae bacterium (assembly GCA_017443005.1). GTDB lineage: Bacteria > Bacillota > Negativicutes > Acidaminococcales > Acidaminococcaceae > Succiniclasticum. The sequence goes on along the minus strand of JAFSPK010000147.1, from coordinate 5,703 downwards.
CTCCATTAATACTTAAACAGATGGCCGGACCATTGCTTTACCTAACAAATGACAAAATTGACAAATAAATTATATTTATTTTATTACACTTTGCTGTTTAAAACAACGGGGGGATCCAGAACGTCACCCTTTCTTTTACCGCTTTATGAGGATTTTTTAATTTTAAAACCTTGAAAAAAATGGCACATAGTTTATGCAGAACCAGCCCAAAGCCGTTACCAGCAGTACATTGAGAACTGTCAGCCGCAGGCCCTTGCGGATCTGCAGCCCGGCATCCAGTCCGTAAGATACCGGAATCGCACGGGTAGAAACCGGCAGAACATATGCACAGTTCACCGCCACTACTGTAAGTAACATATAGGGCACCGGGTTCAGTCCGATAGCCTGGGTAATGCTGATGACTACCGGCAGCGCGATAGAAGCGGCTGCCGTATTGCTGGACAGTTCCGTAAGAAAACAGCCGAACGCTGCAAACAGCGCAACGGTTCCCAGTCCGCCGGAAGGCCCGCTTGACGCAATTAAAGCCGTCAACTGCTTTACCGCCCCGGTTTCAATCAGCATGCGTCCCAGGGCCATGCCGCTGGCAAAGAGGAACATCATGCCCCACATAACATGGCTCTCCGCATATTTCCAGTCCATCATCACTTCGTCATTCTCATCACGCAGCACAAACATCAGAAGGCCTAACGTAAGAAATGAATAGGCAGGTTTCAGTCCGGGCAACAGTTCCGCATAAAGGGGTCGGAGGAACGCAAGCAGCGTAGCCAGCACAAATAATGTCAGCCCTATCTTTTCGCCCCGCTTCAGCGGTCCGAACGCTTCGTTCAGCTTTTTAAAATAGGAAGCAGATCCGTTTAAATCCTGTGTAGTGCGATTAACCTGCCAGAGAAAGAACAGATTTAAAAGAAAAACCAGAAACAGTATCGGTACGAACCGCAACACCCAGTCCACATACATGAATTCATGTCCCGTAAGCTGCTCCATGTAGGCAATGGCCACCAGATTCGCCGCGCCGCCGATGGGAGAACCAAAGCCGCCGATGCCGCTGCCCCAGCCAATCGCCAGCAGAATCGGCGCGGATTGCCGGACATCCGGTTCTTCCCCGCCGTTCACAAACTTCAGCATGGCTGCCGCAATGGGGCAAAGAATCGCCGCTACTACCACGTTAGGCAGAAAGACGGAGAGAACTACAGAAGCTCCCAGCCACGCTACAATCTGCTGCCGCATGGACGTGCCGATACCGCATAACGCTTTCACGGCCACACGCCGGTCCAGACCGGTACGGCTCCAGGTCAGACAAATCAGGTCAGCCCCCAGCAGCAGCACTACGATTTCCGAAAAATAATTACTGATTACGTGCCCGCTGGGAATCAGATTCAATACTGCATTGACGGCAATCGGCAACAGCGCCGTCACCGCAATTCCCACCGGACGGAATACCCACCACAGCGCCATCCAGGCCGCCATTCCCAGGGCACTTGCCGCCGCGCTGCCAAACGACTGCGCCGCAAGCCGCAGCAGTAAAAATGCCAGCGGCCCTGACAGCAATGCAAAATTCCGTTTCATATCCGAGTTCACAAATATCGCCTCCAAAGCGTTACGGAAATACTAATTCCTTCGTCTCTATATTGTCTGTTTCTTTCTAAGACCATCAAATCAAAATAGCCGTGGATGTTGAAGTTCCACAGCTGTTGAATCATTTTCTGTTAAAAATCAGGATTTGTCAGTGTGAATACGAATGAATCAATGTTTTCTTACCCATTCATAAATTCCCTATAATCACCACATACGGACCGGCAATCTGTATAGCAGAAGCCGCCACCCGCTACATTTTTCAGCGTGTTGGCATCAAGCTCAACGTCGACCAGCTCCGCCATAAACGCTTCGGCTTCTTCCCGGGTCAGTTCAAAACCGCCGATCTTTGCCAGCGCAATCAGTTCGTCAGCATTCTTGCATTGCATTGCTTTTGCAACCATTTCTTTTGTGATTTCGTTTTTGTTAATCGACATTGTAGGATCCTCCTCTAACAGTTATCTGTAAAAATCCTTTTATTATTATATACAAGACAGGTTCATCAAAATTGACGCTGATGGAAAATATTTTTTGATTATATCATATGGTAGGATTTTCATAAAGTCAAAAAGCTGCGTCGCATGGCTCACAGCAAGGTTGCAATGATTTTAATGGCAAGCCGGTCAGTTTGTGGTGCTGCGCTTCCCTGACTAATCGTGCAAAAGACTATCTAACGTTTTAAACAATACATCCGGTTCTACCGGTTTACACAGGTGCGCATTCAGGCCTGCCTGCATACTGTGTTGTACATCCTCATCAAAGGCATCTTCCGTTAACGCTATGACAGGGATACTCTTTGCATCAGACCGGTTCATAGCCCTGATCCTCCGGGTCGCCTCCAGTCCGTCCATTTCAGGCATCCGCAAATCCATCAGAATCAGGTTATAGGGCTCCCGTCTGGCATAGCGTACTTTCACCATCTGTAAGCCTTCTGCTCCATACAATGCCTTTTCACAATTCACGCCCACCTGCCCTAACACAAGCTGCGCATGTTCACAGGCGATCGGATCATCATCGATCACCAATACGCACAGTTCATGGGTATGCAGAACATTTTCCGCTTCCCCGTCGTTTTGGTGGTCGCAGTCGGTCAGCGTAACCGTGACAGTAAACGTCGTTCCTTTATTCTTTTCGCTCTCTACGGAAACCGTTCCGTTCATCAGCTCAATAATATTCTTGGTGATGGCCATACCTAAACCGGTGCTGCCGTAGCGGCTTGCCTTGGACGAATCCTCCTGACTGAACGCGTCGAACAGCTTGGGAAGAAACTCCTGACTCATCCCAATACCAGTATCGCTGATGATAAAGCGCAATGTGGACTTTCCATTGAATCGTGCAACGGATTCCACAACGAATGTAACGGTACCCCCGGACGGTGTAAACTTGACCGCATTTCCGAGGATATTGATCATAACCGGCCGCAGCTTCATGTCGTCGCCAATATAATAATCGCAGACCGGGCCGTTCACACGGCACTCATACGCAAGGCCTTTGTCCCTGCACTGTCAGCTGATAATCGTATTGACCTGGGTCAACAGTTTTGCTAACGAAAACTCTTCATTTTTCACAACCATATGTCCGGATTCGACGCGGCTCATGTCAAGAATGTCATTGATTATGCTGAGAAGATGCTGAGCCGATATCCCCATTTTCTCAAGGTGCTCCCGCGTCGTTTCAGAAATGCCGGGGTCATTCAATGCGATTCGGTCCAGTCCGATGATCGCATTCATCGGTGTCCGGATTTCATGGCTCATATTGGACAGAAACGCAGTCTTTGCCTTGTTTGCCTTGTTGGCCTCTTCCAGCGCAACACTCACCGATTCCCGCTGTTCCGCCAGTTCCCGCATCATTTCCTTTTGTTCTGTGATATCCAGGAAAACGCCTACATAGGTTATGGGGGTACCGTCAGGGCGGCGTGTGGGTTTGCCGACAGCCCGGTACCAGCGGTACCCTCTGTTTTTCGTCCGCAGACGGTACTCCACGTCATAGGTCTTTTGACCGGTATAGTCGGAAATCGTTTCATTATACGCCTTCAGCACGCGCTCCCTGTCATCAGGATGCAGCAGGTTGGACCAGGATTCGAGTACATCCGGAAAGTCACTCCGGTCACTATAGCCCATCAGCCTGCGGAATCCATCGCCCCATTGTACGGACGCCACAGAGCCGTCAGGCGCATAATTGACAACCCAGCTTCCCGCCTTTGTCAAATCGGTAAGAAGACGGTTTGTTACGGACAGTTCTTCTATGATGAGCCTGTCTTTCTCATCGTTTATCCCGCTCATAAATGACTCCCTTCATCCGGACCTGCTTATCCGGATCCCGTCTGATGCCTATTACAATATGATGCTTCCTCTCGTCTTTACGGCTTGCATAGAATAAGAGATTTCATTTATATAAACACCGTTCGGTAATCGTTTCCCAAAGTGATATCCATGGTCCTTTTTTCGCTGAACATACTATTTTCTTAATTATAACAAAACAGCCATAGAAAATAAACACCGTGTCTGTTGAACTAAATCGAAATTTTGTGTGGTTTTCTTTTTTGTAAAGCAAAAGAGCAGGGACTTGCTTGCATTTAACTACTTATTTGTTATAATCATACTAAAGAATGCAAACGGATTGAGGAGGTTTTAACGTGAGTTTAATCGAAAATTTTGTGCAAAACCATGTTGATCTTTTAAAGCGTAACGACTATATCGATCCTTCGCTTTATAAAGAATATGGCGTGAAAAGCGGATTGCGCAACGAGGATGGCAAAGGAGTCCTTGCTGGGCTTACGAACATTTCCCAGATAATCTCGGAGAATATTGTTGATGGCAAGAAACAGCCCTGCGACGGCGAACTTTGGTATCGCGGGCACAGGATCAACGGGCTGATTGAAGATCTCGGAGACGAACTGGCTCTTCTCGAAAATATGTAGGCCGTGGCGCCCGGAATTATTGCCAAAGCCCGGAATCTGCCGCAACCGCCCGATCCCAACATCGATTTTTACAGCGGCGCCCTCTATTATATGCTCGATGTGCCGCCGTCACTCTTTATTGCGTTTTTTGCCATCGCGCGTGTCGTCGGCTGGTCAGCACACCGGCTGGAAGAGTTAATCACTTCCAACAAAATCATTCGTCCCGCTTATAAGTCTGTTATGAAGACAGAAGCCTAAGAAAAAGCAACATGCCGCAGTCAGGATTTTATTCCCGGCTGCGGCGTTTTAATGCGGAATGCAACCTGTCGTTACGGGTGTAAAAAGGCTCGTACCTTTTCACAGAATTATCTGTAACAGGACCGCTCCATGAGCATTGCATGACCAGCCCTTTCTATTTACTTCCACTCTTCATGGCGCTCACCCTTGTCGTCAAACCAGATATGCTTGTCGCGTCGGCTTTTATCCGGATAAATCCAGAAAATATTTATATGCCGCCAGCCTTTCGCATCGTAGGTCGTGACGCTTTCCCGGTAAAGAGTTTGTCCGTTAATGACTACGTATCCGTATTCCTTGCCATACTGCTTCCCATCCTTATCAAACCACACAAGCTCTGTATCTTTGTCGCCTCGGGGCGTGAAAAACGTATACTCTTTATGAAAAATCCCCTTTTCATCATACCAGTACCGTATCCTGGATTTTGCCGACAGCGCCGTCGAAATCGTATTCTCTCTTGTTTCATCAGGAGACGTGATTATTTCATGCTTATTCCCTTCCCTGTCATACCAGGTATGCATTACAACCTCGACCTGTTTGGAGAGAAGGCCTCTCTCGTCCTTGGCATAGTGGTAGGAATTATACTGCTCATGGAACAAACCGTCCTTATCATACCAGTTCTTCGGTGAATAGCCTGCCTCCGACACAAGTCCCATGCAGAGGCACCCTGCAAAAAATACCGCCGCGATGATAAAACCCGTAAGATTTTTCAGAAGAATATTTCCTACTTTCATAGTTTGTCACCTCCGCCATTTGTTTTCACTTGTAAAAACATAAGGGTAATGATATGATAGGCACACGTATAATCCAATTATCGGAAGTGGTAATTGGATTTTTTCCTTTCTCCCAGATTTTCTGGGTAATGTAATTCCATATCTGATATATTTATAACGGCACTGTGGATCTGTTTCTATAGTATTACAGCTTTGACTGGTATG
>JAFSPK010000146.1:0-6695 GCA_017443005.1 Acidaminococcaceae bacterium | reverse complement strand
GCAGCAGTCCAGCGAAGCCCGTTCTTCCAACTTTGTGAAAGACTACTTCATCGGCGGACGTTCCTTAGGCGGCTTTGTCCTGGCTATGACCACGGTTGCTACCTACTCCAGCGTTTCTACCTTTGTAGGCGGGCCCGGCGTGGCCTGGCAGATCGGGTACGGCTGGCTGTACATGGCCATCGTGCAGATGGTGGTCATCTTCCTGGTCATGGGCGTCTTCGGCAAGAAGATCTCCCTTGTGGCCCGCGACATCGACGCCGTCACTGTCATCGACATCATCCGCGCCCGGTATAAATCCGATGCGCTGGCCAATATGGCGGCCATCTTCATCGTCGCTTTCTTCTGCGCCACCATGGTCGCCCAGTTCGTAGGCGCGGCCAAACTGTTTGAAGCAGTAACCGGCTACTCCTACATGACCGGTCTCACCATGTTCGGCATCATCGTGGTCATCTACACCACCATCGGCGGGTTCAAAGGCGTGGCCATCACCGACGCTATCTGCGCCATCGCCATGATGATCGGCATGGGCATCCTGTTCTACTGCCTGCTGGACAAAGCCGGCGGTTACAGTGCCATCATGGCCCACTTCCGGGCGAACGACCCGGCTATGCTGGAGCCTCTCTCCCGGGGCAAGATGCCGGTTTCCCTGTACATCAGCCAGTGGCTGCTGGTAGGCGTCTGCACCCTGGCGCTGCCCCAGTCCGTGGTCCGCAGCATCAGCTATAAAGACACCAAGGCCCTGCGCAATGCCATCATCATCGGCACCATCGTCATCGGCGTAGTGACCATCATCGCTACCTGGGTTGGCGTATTGTGCAAAGGCGTACTCACCAATCCGGACCTAGCTGCTTACGGCAACAGCGTGGACAACATCATGCCCCGCACCATCATCAGCGTCATGAGTCCTTTCTGGGCCGGCGTGGTCATCATCGGACCTATCGCGGCCACCATTTCCACTGTTTCCTCCCTGTTGCTCACCTCTTCTTCTTCCATCATCAAGGACGTGTACATGCGTCATCTGGAAAAGAGCGGCAAGTCTCTGAGCAACGACGGCGTAAAACGGTTAAGCATGATTTTCACCATCCTGCTGGGCTTCGGCATCTACCTGATTTCCATCGCGCCCCCGTCCGTTATCTGGAAGATCAATATGTTCGCCTTCGGCGGTCTGGAAACCGCGTTCTTCTGGGTGATGATCTTCGGCCTGTTCTGGCACAAAGCCAACAGCACCGGCGCCATCTGCGCCATGTTCGGCGGCGTGGCAGCCTACTGCATCACCATGGCCCTGGGCTTCAAGCTCTTCTCCCTGCACCAGATTACCATCGGCATCACCTCTTCGCTGCTCTTCTTCCTTATCGGCAACGCTATGGGCAAGATGCCGGACATGGACACGCTGAAATTGTTCTTCCCGGATAAATACGAAGACTGAAAAATAATGAACCACAATTAAAAATATTCATAATATAAAACCGGTATCACGTTGCGTGTGATACCGGTTTTTGTTATTACGTTTGCTATGTAATTATTATTTCCTTACCTCTATTTGTCGCTTATATATCTCATGGAAGGAACGCCGCCTACGATACCGTTCTTATCCTTGAACTCACCGACCTTCTGCATCAGGTCGAAGTAGCAGTCCCAGTAATTGGCAGACTTGGTCCAGACGCGGATCGTATAAACCACCGCGTAATCCGTGTAACCGGAAACCCGCACGAAAGGCGCCGGATCCTGTAACGCGGTGGGCGTATCTTTCACGGCTTGCAGCACGGCAGCGTAAACATCTTCAAACTTGTTGGCATAACCTGCTTTTGTCTCAATGTCTACGCGACGTAATTCTTCGGAAGAGAAGTTGGTGATCTTGCCGCCCATAGCTTCCGAGTTGGGAACGATGATCAGCTTGTTGTCGATGGTCAGCACCTTTGTGCAGAGCATGCTGACTTCTTTCACAAAACCTTCGATGCCGGCAAGGGCAACATAGTCGCCCACCTTAAAGGGTTTGGTAACCAGAATGAGGAACCCGTTGGATACGTTGGACAGGGCGCCCTGTACGGACAGGGAAATTGCCAAGCCTAACATACCTACAACAGCCAGGACAGATGCAATGGGAATGCCGATGCTTTCCGCTACCACGCAAAGGGCCACAAAGTTCAGGATCACTTTAACGAGTGCTTTCACAAAGCCCCGCACCGTGGTTTCCAGTTTAAAGCGATCCAGGATCTTGTCGATGAGAGGTCCCATGATCATACTGATGATCCGGTTGAAGATGATCAGCAGGATCAGGCCCTGAATGACGGACCCCACGCTGATGGCGCCTACTTTAAAATCCAGTATCTGCTGCGCTGTGGCAATAATTTGATTCATGATTGTTTACCTCCTTATAAAAATAAAGTATCAGCTATCTGATACTTTATTATAGCACATCTGGTGCAGAGTGATAACATTTGCACAGGTTTTTTTATAACTTTTTTAATTTTGGGAACCGCTATACATACGCACCGGCTCCTTGAGTATACCTGCCGTTAAACCGGACTGGACTTTCAGTAAAATACATATCTTTATTTAATATTTTCCAGTATCTGTTCTGCCCGCAGGATTTCTTCCAGCTGTTTTAACACTTCCCGGTTATAATGGTTGACTGTGGATTCCCGTTTTAAAATGGAAAACGTAAGCTCCCTGTCCTGTTTTTCTTTCAGCAGCGAGGTGTAACGGTTTACAATCAACGCCAGTTCCGCCGCTTTCAGGCAATTTTGCCGTTCCAGTTCCGGACGGAACGCTTCGTTATTGTCCACCGGCGCATTTAAAAAGCGCAGCACCGGCTGAAGCCAGCGACCCATATACAATCCGTCCGTCAGGGAAATGACCTGCTCCACCGTCAGGTTTGTCCTTTTTGCCAGTTCGGCGGGCGAAGGAAACATAACAGCGATACGCGCTTTTTGCGCCATAGCCCAGTCCCAGTTCAGGGATTCCAGCAGTTTATTGCAATAAACCATATTCGGCGCATTGATATTCGTGGGCTGTCCCAGCAGAAGCTGTCCGAACCGCCGGAACGCTTTGGCTACGTTGCAGCTTTCTTCCAACGTGTCCTCGTAGAGTTTTTCCTTTAACAGTTTCTGGATAATCGCTTTCACTTCATTATAATTAATGGGCTTTACCAGAAAATTATCAGCTCCGACTTTGTAGCCGTGGATGCGGCTTTCCAAATCCTCCAGCGCGGTCATCATGATCACCGCAATGGAATGGGTGCGCCCGTCCCGTTTCAGTTCACTGCACACCTCATAGCCGGACAGACCGGGCAGCATAATGTCCAGCAAAATGATATCCGGCTGTTCCTGTCGGGCAATTTCCAGACAGGAACGGCCTTCCGTGGCCGTCAGCGCCGTATAGCCCCAGCTTTCCAGCACATCCTTCAACATACTGCTTAACTGTTCGTTATCATCTACCACTAAAATTTTCGGCATACCTTTTGCTCCTTATAAACGATAAGAAACTGCTGATCAATTCATACATGTGATGGCCTGTACATGATACGAATTACCTCGGTAATATGTACCAACCCTGATCTGCCTTACGTGTCCGTTCTTTGCGTCGTTACAACATTTTCATGTAATAACAAATCCTGTTCCAGCGGAAGCAGCAAAATAGCTTCCGTTCCTTTCCCCAGCTCGCTCTGGAGAGAAACCGTACCATGGTGAAGCTCAGCCAGTTTCTTGACAATCGGAAGTCCCAGCCCTGTACCGGGCCGTTTCTTCGTCATAGGATTTTCAATCTGCTCAAACTCTTTAAAAATCCGTTCCAGATTCTCCCGGGCCACACCGATTCCCTGATCTGTGATACTGATCCGCATCTGCCGCGATTCTTCCATCTTCTGCACGCGGATGGAAATCCGGCTGTCAGGCGGCGAAAACTTCAGGGCATTGGACAGCAGATTGTAAATAATCTGCCGCAGCATTTGCGGGTCGGCCACAATTTCAAAATCGTCCGGTTCAAAGGAAGTCTGCATGATGATGTGAGCATCGGGGCGGAAATTGCGCATTTCATTGACAATCGTTTCCACAAAAGCATGAATGGAAAACCGGGAAAAGTCCGCTTTGGTCTTTCCTGAACGCAGGCGGGTCAGATCCAGCAGGTTATTGATCAGCGTCAGCAGATGGGAACCGCATTCCCAAGCATGATCCACATAGCGGAACTGCTTTTCGTTCAGCGTACCGCCGTATCCTCCTTTCAGAAAATCACAGGCGTTGATGATAACGCACAGCGGCGTGCGCAGTTCGTGGGTAATGTTGGAAAGGAAACGGTTCTTTGTTTCGTTCAGCTGTTTCAGTTCTTCCACTGCGGATTCCAGATCCTTGGTACGGCGCCGCACCAACAGTTCCAGATGCTTCTGGTTCTGCCGTACCTGGGCCGCCATCAGCCAGATCAGCGGTGCGAAAAGCACAAAACAAAGAAGACCGATGACCATGGTCTGCTTCCGGTTATCTTCCACAATGCCGGAAAACTGGTCTTCCTGCAGACCGAAGCTGATATATCCCACCAGATCGCCGGAATAGTTCTTTATGGGATGGTCAATAAACAAATGGGGAATCCCCCGCAGATATACCTTACCGGAATAGGTTCCGTCATCGGCTTTGGAACTGGTAATGGAACCGGCTTTCTGCCCGACGATCCAGCTCCGGTCCTCCCCCTCGGTAGATTTGGTGGAAACATGAACGCCGTCTACCGTCAGCACCAGGAAACCGTTGGTCGCTTTCGAACTGATATAGGAAGGAAAGTAATAATCACTGTTGCAGATACCGATCAGCACCATGCAGGCAATGACCTTGCCGGGATCGCCCGTATCCATAACCGGCACCATGGTCACTTCGCAGAGAGCCTGCTGCATGTACTCCCCTTTGCCGGCGATTCCCTGCTTCAGTTCTACCGTAAACTTTTTAAACTCTTTGCTGCCTTCTTCGAACAAATCGCTGAGGGGCATCTTTTCGTTGGCATTAATGGGCCTGCCTGTCCGGCAGACCTCCCGGTTCAGACTGCCCAGCCTGCTTTCGGGGTTGAAACGGATATCAGACCCCGACCGTGCGATAATCTGACTGTCCGGATCCAGCATGATGGCGTAGTCTACCTTATTAAAGTTGTTCCTCAGCAGGGCCAGTTTTTCTACCAGCACCTTCGTATCCCGCTGTTTCACTGCCTGAGGCGTACTCACTTCCTGGGCGATACAGAGAGCCGCTGTCCGGATACTGTTCTGCCGCTGCTGCATTTCGCTGGTAGCGATGGCCAGCGTAGAACGCAGATACTGATTCTGATTCCGGCTGAACTGTTCCTCCAGGAAGCGGGTGGAAAAGAACGTGATCAGAATGATTGGCAGGATAACAAACAGCGATATGGTAAAAATCAGCCGGACGGTTAAATCATGGTACCATTCATTAATCCGTTCGGATATCAGTTCAATCAGTTTCTTCATTATTATCGGTGCCTGAGGGATTTACCCCATCAATTTTATTATAGTAATACACAACAATCTGCATACGGTCATGCAGGTTCAGCTTCGCAAGGATGTTGCTGATATGTGTCTTTACGGTCGTTTCACTGATAAACAGCTGCCGGGCGATCTGTTTATTGGTATAGCCCTTGCACAGCAACTGCACGATTTCCTGTTCCCGCCGGCTGATGCGTTCGTCCCGCACTTTGACCGGAATCGCATCATCCTGCTTCTGCACCGTATCCTTCTGTGAAATCGTACAGTTTACGTTCAGCAGGCGCAGCATGCTTTCCAACAGCATCAGGATATTCCAGGTAGTCTCTTTATTGTAACTGGTAATATGGAATCGCTGTTTCAGATTTTCGGGAATGGTGCTGTTTTCATACGTGAGGCCGCCAATCCCGGCAAAAGCGGTCAGCCGGTTGTTAAAATAGACCGGAACATACAGGCAGGCAATCCCGAAAGGACATACATGGATAAAGGATTCCCCTTTTTGCATAGCGTCCATGTCCATCTGAAAATTTTCCTGACAACGTACCGCATGTTCCTTTTGAATGGTAAAACAGAACAGGGAATTCTGGGAACCGACCGTTAACGGATTCCCATCCATGTCCAGAAAAATCAAGCTGACCCCATAGGCCCTGGCAAAATTATCCTGGAATGTCTGCAGTTTGTCTTTACCAATGAACTGAATCCACTGATCAACAGAACCCGTCTTTTTTTTCATGATTATGCACAACCTCTTTTAAATCACTATTACCAAAAAATAATTCTACAGATGTATTCTTCACCTGCCACAAGTATATGCAATAGTTGGAATTTGCGCAATACATAAAGGGTTTAAGATTTGTAGCAACCGTTTTGCTAATTCTAAAGTATTACTACTTTTATCATAGTTATATTAGTATTTCATAAGCTCATACCCTTGTCAGAAAAAATACAACGCAAGAATTACTCTTACGGCACGTTCGTGTGTTTCCATCATACTTTCAGTCAATGCAGGATTACGTCAAACGTGTTACTCTATAACTGCAACTGTGAGACGCAAATATGTGGGACTCATTAAAAAGGAGGAGTTATTATGGCTCAGTCCACAAAATGTCTTATTCTTCTCGCGGTGATTGCCTTATTCTTCATTACTGAAATTATCCCTCTGGCAGTTACCGCTATGGCCGGCTCTATCGCCTGCGGCTTGTTGGGATTTATCCCGGCTAAGCAGGTG
>JAFSPK010000145.1:0-24497 GCA_017443005.1 Acidaminococcaceae bacterium | reverse complement strand
CTGGAAGTGGATGAAGTCATCATGGCCATCGGCCAGGGTCCGAACCCGCTGATTCATCAGACTACGCCGGATTTGGAAGTAAACCGGCGCGGCAACATCGTAGCCGATGAAAACGGCGCCACCAGCATGCCGGGCGTCTACGCGGGCGGCGATATCGTCACCGGTGCGGCCACGGTTATTTCCGCCATGGGCGCAGGCAAACGGGCAGCAGCAGCTATTGATGAATACCTGATGAAATAAAACATGATTATGGAGCAGGTACTCAATACTGTATGACTTACAGTTTTTGATTATATAAATCAGAAAAAATTTCGCAAAAAAGTTTACTCAGAAAGGCAGAATTAAAGTGAAAAAACTCAAATTATTTTTCGGTGTTTTATTTTTGTTCCTCGCCTTGACGGCATCCGTTCAGGCTCAGGAAAGAATCCTGGACTATTTTTATCCGGAGGGACGTTCTGCATTCTATATTTATGAAGATGAAAAATCCGGACCTATAGAAAAAGTAAATGTTAATTTTGAACGGAGCAGTAATGGATACCGACTGGAGAGGGAATCCCCGATTCCCCTGATTGGCAGTATTAAATTTCTTCCTTACGATGGGACTTCTTCTTACGTATTGGATATTACGGATTATTCCATTACCGCAAAGACCTGGTGGTCAACGGACAAGACTGGCGGCCAGAATTCGCAAAGCAATGTACGCGTCAATCTTGAACTTCTCAAACTGCCTGCAAAGGGCGAGGTTCTCAATTGGACTACTACCATAAATGAAAACGGTACCATCAAACAAATTTGGGAAATGAGTGCCAGGCTTATGATGATGGCGGTTTTTGAGAATGGCGAAAGAATCGCTGTGCATGCGCTGGAAGTAAAGCGCAACGTATTTGATGCGCAGCATAATCCGCTTCCCGGTCAGTCCGTTATCGAATACTGGCAAAAGGGGAAAGGGAAGGTCAAGGTTGTCAAAAGCAAATAGGATATAAGTTACAAACCATTAGTTCATTTTTATAATTATATTTTTTGGAGGCATTCGTTTATGAAAAAAAGTGCAGCAGCAATTATTTCTTCGTTATTGGTTTTAGGTTGTGCCTATCCCGTATTTGCGGCGCCTAAAAATGTTTACACAGACGCTGATTCCGGCTTTGCGGTGCAAACTGTGAATCCGATGATAGAATATGCATCGAAATCCAGTTACGGATTCCAGGAAAACAATAGCACTACGGACAGCTATCATTCTGTTGCGGCCATTCCCGCAGACGTTCTCGCCAAAAAGACAGGGATCGTTTTCACAACGAAACAATTTAAAGAAAAACTGGCGGCTGAAATGAGTAAAAAAACCGGAGCCAAGCCCGATTATGCTTTGTTCCGCCCGGAAACCTACACCCACGCCACAGGCCAGCCCTATCAGAATATGGAAGACTCGATGCTGGATTGTTTTGATGAAGATGAATTACTGCATGCCAAATTTTCCTATGAAACAAAGACGATTGGTAAACAAACGTATTTTGTGATATCCGCTCAATACCCCGGCGCATTTGATAAAGAAAAAGGGATTGACCAAAGGGTTACAGACAAAAAACTGTACATCACTTCTGAAAATAATATCCTGTATCTGACAGAATCTTACTGCAGTGCAGAGACAGAAGCTGCAAAGAAAGCCAAAGCAGCCGAAAACAAAAATTCCACATTGAAAAAAGACTATGAAGAAAAAGGGATTTCCGCAGAAACGGCCGGCAGTGCCGTACAGGATCCCAAGGCCTTGCAGAAAGCGCTTCTGCCGCTGACTGATTCTTCGTTGAATGATCCTAAGGTCCAGAAAGCATTGCAGAAAGAACGGGAGGCAATCTTAAAAGGCCTCACTTTCTTTAAACCGGACAAAAGCAAAAAGAATTTTGGCATGAACGACCCGGTTCTGAAACAGTTTGTTTCGTTACCGGACAACTGGCTGTATGTGCGCGCTACTCCGGAAATCAAGGACCAGGACGGTCTGAAAGCGAATGTGGCCTGGGCAGCGCCTTATACTATGGTAAGCAATCTGGCGAACTTTGCTTTTATGAAAGATTTTGAAAAAGACCTGAAGCCGGAAGAGATTTACAACATTTATGATGAAAGTGTAATATTAGCCAGCTACAGTATCCGGAAAAGCAAAAAAAATAAGAATATTTCTGATATAGCCGAAGAAATATTCAGTATCCCACAGTCTGATATGCAAAAGGCACTAAACGAACTGATGCCCAAGCTGCTCAACAATGAAGATTTGAAAAAATATGCGGTGTTAAGCAATACAAAAGCAAAGATTGCAAATGACGGCCAGGTGATTAAACTTACTTTGGACACCAATGTTAAAGTTATGAACCGGTTTGATTTTCTTACCCATGCCAACCTGGCGGGAACCCGGAACAACGGACTGTTCAGCCTGTACATCTCAAAAGGCGATAAAACTAAAACCAACGCAGTCGCCAATCTGGCAGACAAAGTGAAACTGCTGCCGGGAAAATAACAAGGAGCTAAAAGAAAGATGAACAAAGTACTTTGCGCTTCAATCTCTACACTTCTGATGACCGGAAGTTTATCTGCATTTGCTGCCGCAACTACCTATACGGATTTGGATTCGGGTTTTGCACTGAAGTCACAGCCTGCCTGGATGGAAATCGGCGGCAGGAGCTTCTATGGCCTTGCAAATAAACCGGATAAAAATGAAACTGCCTTGAATATTATTTGCGCATATACAGCCAAAGAGGTGGAAGAGGCAACCGGAAAAAAATTTTCAACAGATGAATTTCTCAAAAAATATAAAGATTTACAGGTTCTGGAGCGCAACGGGCTTTCGCCGGATAAAGTAAATTATCTGCTGTTCATGCCGGATCCGTATGAGATAAAAACCGGCAATAACCTGTCTTTGGCGCCAAAAGAACTTCTTGACAATTCAAATATCAGCATTTCCACAAACAAAAGCGGAAAACAGCCTTATGTGTATCTTCATATCGTGGATAATGGAGGGACTAAGGAAAAGCTGAAAAGCCCTGGCCGTTCGGTAGATATGCAAATCTCCATAACATCAGCCAACAACATGCTCTATACGGTTGTTTCCACCTTCCCGCTGCCAAATCTGAAAGCGCAAAAGGAAATAATCGGGGAGGCCACACCATTTACCAAAAAGAAAGTACGCAATGAATTAACCGATGGGAACAAAGTAAAAGTTAACGGCTATGTGGACTCCCGTAAGGCGTTTCTGAAAGGGCTCCGTTTCTTTACACCGACTAAAGAATCCGTTCCATATGGTTTTAATGACGAGTTACTGGGAGGAAGGATCACATTACCGGACGACTGGGCCTATGTTCAGGCTAATGATGACACGATTGACAAAAAGATACCGTTAAAAATTACGTTAGCCATGCCCTTGGACGGCGTATCTGATTTTCTGAAATATCATGAGGAAATAAACAAATCACAGGGAAAAGAGGACGCCTCAAAAATAAATTTTCAGAAAATTTCCGAGGTTGTTTTGTTTGCCTCTTCACGAACCAAAGATAAAAATTCTTTCGCGGAATTTTTCGAGAATCCGATACTGACAAATCTTATTATTGACAAATTAATAAATGAAGGTCTGAAACATCCTTCCATAAAAGAATATGTTGATTTTAAAGAAGTCAATACAAAATCAGATTTCAGAGACAATTACGGAACAGTTAATTTAACCGGACGCGGATCTGTAAAAAATAATTCTACATTTAACGTTAACGCAAAAGCAATGTTTACGCCGCAAAATTTTGGTTTGGCAGCTTACATTTTCAGAGACGACAAAAAAATGAATAACGAACTGAAAAACAGATTAGAAAAAATTACATTGCAGAAAAAATAATTTGCGAAAATAATTTGGCTTTGGCTTACTTAAATGAAAAAGTCATTGCAACAAACTAAAACCGGCGCAATTAACGCGCCGGTTTTATGTCTGAAAAAAACGACCGCGTAAAATGCCCGTAGAACGGTTTTTAAGGCAGGGTACGATAAATGAGTCGCGCAGAATTTAAATAGGGCTTAAAACGCAAATATGAGCGTTAAGAAAGAAAAGCAGTTAATTACGATAATTCTAGTACCGAGTTATTAGGAAAAACAGAAGAAAAGTACGGGCTCGATTAAAAAATTACGTAATCAAAACGGAAGTCGCCAGGAAATTAATAAAAGCAATGCATAAACCATTATTTTTCCAGCTTTGATTTTACATAATATATATTATCGGACGTAAAAATAATTATCAGTTAAACACCGTTATTTTGCATAATTCACATGAGTTTTAGTAAACATTAAAATTACGAACGCTAATGAACAAGCGTTTGACATCCCCTCTCGCTTTTGATATAATAATTATAAGAACTTTTGTTTTTAATTTTATTTACCGAAATCATGTATAATACAAATTTATTTTAGGAGGTTGTGCAGATGGCAAGACACAAAAGTTTAATTCCAAAAGATTTCGACGGAAATTATACGGAAGATATGTTGACGGAAAGACAGAAACAAGTTTTGAATTTCATCAGGTCTTACGCGCAAACCAAAGGGTATCCGCCGTCAGTGCGTGAAATCTGTAAAGCTGTTGGTTTGTCTTCTACGGCCAGTGTCCACAACCATTTGCATAAGTTGCAGAACATGCGCTTCATACAGCGTGATTCTGCTAAACCGCGTGCTTTGGAGCTTACCCAGGAAGCTTCCTGGCGTAATAAAACAGTTGTTCCTGTACCTTTGGTCGGTAATGTGACTGCCGGTGTTCCCATTCTGGCTGTTGAGAATATTGAAGAGACCTATCCTATCCCTTTAGATCTGATTGGTACCGAAGAAGATGTTTTCATGCTCTCTGTTAAGGGTGACAGTATGATCAATGCCGGTATTCTGGATCATGATTATATTGTTGTACGCAAACAAAATTTTGCTAATAACGGTGATATTGTCGTAGCTTTAATCGACGGAGAAGAAACTACGGTAAAACGTTACTATAAAGATTTACGTTCTATTCGTTTGCAACCTGAAAACGATGCGTATAATCCTATCATCGGTAACGACAACATCCAGGTTATCGGTAAGGTTATTGCGGTCTTTCGTATGTTATAGCCATTCGTCTTTTTGACATCACATTTTTTCATTGTCTTTTTAATGTTCTTTCGACGCATTTCTGACGTCATTTCTTCTTTTTAGTTTTAATATGAAAACCACAAGAGTTATGCGGTTTATGGCTCTTGTGGTTTTCATTTTCTTTATTTTACAGTATTTTGTTGTTTTTTATTTGGTTTTACGGTAGTCTCGCAGGCTGTTAAAAAGTTTTTCTCTTCATTCATCATTGTAGTGTAATCACCCAGTATCCTGTTCCGCCGTTTTTCAGTGGCAGCGCCAATCAGTTTAGCCGCTGCATTGATTGCCAGTTGTCCGTGTTCATAGGTCAATCCGCCCTGCATAAATGCATTAAACGGTTCTCTCATCGGTCCGTCAGCACTTAATTCAATGGAAGCACCCTGAACAAATGTTCCCGCAGCCATAATAATTTTATCCTGATATCCGGGAATGTAATCCGGCACAGGGGTCACGTGTGCATCAACCGGTGAATTAATTTGTATTGCTACGCAAAAGTTCTCCAGATTTTTAGCATTCTTCAATGTAATCGACTGAATGATATCATGACGGATCTCATCCGGTAACGGATTTACTTTATACCCTAACTGGTGAAAAACTGAGGCAGCATAAATAGCCGTTTTGACGGCCTGCATAACGACATGAGGAGCCATGAACAAACCCTGATAAAACTCTCTGCCTGTATCGCCCAGTGTGGCCCCCATCTCTCCTGCAAGGCCGGGAACAGTTAACCGACAGGCAGCATTATAAACAAGATCTTTCCGACCTACGATATAGCCGCCGGTAGGCGCAAGTCCCCCTCCCAGGTTCTTGATCAGGGAACCTGCCATCAAATCCGCACCGTAATCAGTCGGTTCTTTTTCCTCTGTAAATTCGCCGTAACAATTATCTACGAAACAGATAATATCTTTCCGAACGTTGTGAACCTCCTGAATCAGCCGGCCAATGCTGGCTACATCCAACGTTCCCCTTTCACTGCTGTATCCACAGGAACGCTGAATATGAACCATTTTTGTTTCTTCGGTGATTGCATTACATACGGCACGGATATTGACATAATTGCCAATCATCGGAATTTCTTTATAGGCAATGCCTATGTCTGTCAAGGATCCCGGAATCTTTTTAGGATAACCGATAATTGTCTGCATGGTGTCGTAAGGAGTACCTGTCGCACCAATCACTTCATCACCCGCATGCAGATTGCCAAGCATGGCAACTGCCAGTGCATGGGTTCCGGAAACAAATTGGGAACGAACTAACGCAGCTTCTGTTTTAAAAATATCCGCATAAATCTCATCTAACTTCTCACGCCCAAGGTCATTGTACGCATAACCGGTAGTAGGTTTCATATAAAAATCAGATACCTGATGTTTCCGAAAAGCAGCGATAACCTTTTCCGTATTTTTTAAGGCAATTGCATTATAACGATACTGCCTTCTTTCAACTTCCTTTCTTGCACACTCAAAGATAGAATCATAAGATAACGTATTCTTAAACATAAAAATTAATCACCTGTTTATTAGAAATTTTTCCCAACGACCGATCTCGTTGGCCTGAACTCTGACTAACATTTTAATTCCTTCCGCCTGATAATCCTGCGACAACACGGTTCCTGATTCAAACAACTTTGCCGCAATACCGGAATCACTGTAAGGAATTAACATCGTGACTTCTACAGATTTCATTTTTAAATGATCTGTAATCGTTGCCAATAACTCATGCAGTCCAATTTGTTTTTTGGCTGAAATACAAACACTGTCCGGAATGGCCTTCAATTGATTTAAAAGACAGCTGTCTTCCGGCAGTTTATCAATTTTATTAAATACGCTTAATACCGGCTTATCCTGTGCTCCAATTTCTTCCAACACACGGTAGACGGCTTCGCTCTGTTCCTTATATAAAGCATGGCTCACGTCAATAACATGTACCAGCAAATCGGCATCCAGCGTTTCTTCCAGCGTAGATTTAAACGCTGCGATCAGTTGATGCGGAAGTCTCTGAATAAAACCTACCGTATCTGTCAGAATCGCCTGTCTCTTATCCGGAAGATCCAGCTGACGCGTGGTAGGATCCAGTGTAGCAAACAACTGGTCTTTTTCATACACGTCAGAATGCGTAAGCACGTTTAACAAGGTAGATTTTCCTGCATTGGTATACCCAACCAGACTGATGGACGGCACCTGGTTTTTATTCCGGTGCGAGCGATGTAATTTACGAACATTCTGCACCTTATCGATACAGCCTTTAATATAGGCAATGCGATCGCGAATCATACGCCGGTCGGTTTCCAATTTTGTCTCACCGGGACCTCTGGTACCAATACCGCCGCCTAAACGGGAAAGGGACATCCCCTGCCCCATAATCCGCGGCAGTGTGTATTGCAGCTGTGCCAGTTCAACCTGCAGCTTGCCTTCATTTGTCCACGCCCGTTGCGCAAAAATATCAAGAATCAACGCAGTACGGTCCAGCACTTTGATTCCCAGCGCCTGTTCCAGATTCCGTTGCTGGGCGGGAGACAATTCTTCATCAAACACGCAAAGATCTACGTCTTCCTGCTGCGCAAACAGAGCCAGGTCCCTCACCTTGCCGCGACCAATAAAAAATCCCGGATCCGGCTTGGGCCGCTTCTGCAAAAACTTTGCGATTACCTCGGCGCCTGCCGTCTCAGCCAGTTGTCGCAGCTCTTCCAGTGAATCCTCGCTGGTCCACAGCCGGTCCTGTTTTCCATATTCCAAACTGACCAGCATGGTACGCTCCGGCCGCTGTTCCAGCTTATGGTTGTCATCGGTTGCAGCCAGCCGTTTTTCCGCCGAGCTGATAATATTTGGAAGGAACAACGTTTCCAGCGCCTCTAATTGTAAGACGCCATACTCTTCTGCTGTATACTGCCCGTAATCGTCTTTCCCTGTAATGATGGCGAAACTCAAAACGGATTCTTCCGGTTTTTCATCATCCACACCTATGGCTGCCATTAAATCATATTTGTGGCTGCGCAATGCGGATAAATCAATTCCGCTTAATTGCGGATTCCCCCCAGGGTGTGTATGAATACAGCGGATCCCGCTCAATCGCCCGGTTCCCCTCCGGCCCGGCAGGTTTGGCAATGAAACTGTATTGCTGTCCCCAATGGAAACACTCAGCACATTTCCTTTCCGGTCCAGAAAGATATTAACTTCCCTGTTGACTGCAGTCGTAATCTTTGCCATATGGATGACAATTTCCGCAGACACTAACTGCCAGGGAGGCACCTTTAACTCATACAGCTGAAGTAATGATTCTATAATATTATTTTTTAGTCCGTCTGTATTGCCCAGAACTTCCTTCATTCCAAGTCCAACTCCTTACTATTTGGAATGCGCCGGTTCAATATTCACTTTATAGCCCCGGATACTGTTCTTACGCATCACGGCCAGTACCCGTTCGGCAAACTGCTCCGGTACCTCGACAAAAGAAAATTTATCAAAAATATTAATCAGACCGATAGAACGTCCCGGAATCTCAGCTTCCCGGGCAATCGTCCGCACCAGTTCAGGAACTGTAATTTTCTGACTGCGTCCAATGTTCAGGAAGAACCGTACCATACCCGGACGACCTCCTGTATTGGACGTATTCTGGTTGGTCAGGTCACTGATTGTATTTTTTTCTTCGTGAATCTCAAGGGCCCTGTTCCCTTCCTGCATCAGTTTTAACGCAGCGGCCGCAATCTCTTCCAATTCATATTCCTTGCCCAGTGTGGTTACCACAGGCATATAGTCCCCATAGTTTCCCATTTCCAGCAAAGCCTGCATCTTGGAAATAATCTGTTCCCGCTGATGCTCCAGTACATCGGAGGTAGTCGGCAGTTCCCGGCGGCGGATACGTGTTTTGGCAATCCGTTCAATCAGTTTCAACTGCCGGAATTCCCTCGGTAAAATAAAGGTCAGCGCCACGCCGGTATTGCCTGCCCGTCCGGTACGACCGATCCGATGGACATAACTTTCCGGATCCTGGGGAATATCAAAGTTGATAACGTACTGCACGTTTTCAATATCCAAACCGCGGGCCGCAACATCCGTTGCAATTAAAATATCAAGACGCCCTTCCTTGAATTTTTTCATGACACGGTCACGCTGAATCTGCGTCAGGTCACCGTGAAGTCCCTCTGCAATATAACCTCTGCTGACCAGTGACGAAGCCAGGTCATCAACCCCCCGCTTGGTACGGCAGAAGATAATGCTTTTCCCTTCAATGCCCGCATCCAGAAGACGGGAAACGCCTTCAATTTTATCACGGGTTTCAAAATAATACTGATCAATCAGAGGAACGGTAATTTCTTCTTTACTGACTGTTACAATCTGCGGGGCCCGCATGTACTTTTTGGTAAGACTGAGAATCGGCCGGGGCATCGTGGCGGAAAACAACATCGTCTGCCGGTCGGCCGGAACATTCGCCATGATGTCTTCCATATCGTCGATAAAACCCATATCCAGCATTTCATCCGCTTCATCCAGCACTAAATACCGAACATGGTTCAGTTTTATCGTTCCCCGGCGTATATGATCCAGCAAACGACCCGGGGTACCAATCACAATCTGCACTCCGCTCTTCAGGGCGCGGATCTGTCGTTCAATCGGCTGACCGCCATATACCGGCACCGCTTTGATCCGTTTATTGCGGCCAATTTTTCCGATTTCTTCCGCAACCTGGATTGCCAGTTCCCGGGTAGGACTCATTACCAACGCCTGAATGTGCCGATGTTCCTCAATCCCCTGTATGATGGGAATACCAAAGGCGGCAGTTTTACCGGTACCGGTCTGTGCCTGTCCGATGATATCTTTTCCCTCTAACAATAACGGAATCGCCTGCTGCTGAATCGGCGACGGTTCTTCAAATCCCATCTCCTTTACTGCCGCGACAATACGTTTATCCAGTTTCAATTCTCCAAAATTATCTTTCTGCGTCATGGTCATGGATTGTTTCCTCCGAATCATTCTGTGGGCTTTCTTTCAACCTGTCCAACGCCAAACCTAAAGCTGCCATGGCGGCCCTTTGTTTAATCTGTGTTCGCGTACCATTAAAAACAAATTTCCGGCATAACGAACCGTTTTTATCTGCCACGGCTATATAAACAAGGCCAACCGGTTTTTTACGGGTACCCCCTCCGGGTCCGGCCAACCCTGTAATGCTGACTGCTATATCGGAACCGATTGCCTCTCTGACACCCTCTGCCATTTCCAGAGCCACTTCTTCGCTGACGGCTCCCTTTTTCATCAGCGTTGTTTTGCTGACATGAATAACCAGATTTTTTACTTCATCGGTATAAGAAACAACAGAGCCTTTTACATACGCGGAGCTTCCCGGTACATCGGTCATCATACTGGTTGCCAGTCCCCCGGTACAGGATTCCGCAAAAGCAATCGTTTTCTGCCTGCATAAAAGTTCTTTCCCTACTACTTCCGGCAGCGTATCATGATTATACCCATATACGTAGGTTCCCACAATTTTTTCCACTTTTTCCTGCATGCCTGCAATCAAAACGTCCGCTTCCTCTGGGGTAGACGCTTTGGCTGTCAGCCGGATCAAAATATCTCCATGTCTTGCATAAAGAGCGATGGTCGGATTTGACTGGTTTACAATGATATCGTCCAGCATTTCTGCCAGATTCGACTCGCCTATGCCGCGAAGCTTCAACGTGTGGGATTTGATGATTCCAAGATGCGGAAAACGCTGTTCAAAATAAGGGAACAGTTCCTTTTCACAAACCGTTTTTAATTCAAAGGGGGGTCCGGGCAGCATGACAAATGTCGTATTGTCATGCTCTAATACAAGTCCCGGCGCCGTTCCTGCCTCATTATGCAAAACGATGGCGCCACTGGGAACCAGAGCCTGTTTTTCATTATTCGCCGCAATACAGATATTCCGCCTGGACAACATTTCGTGTATATGATTCCAGACTTCCAGATTCATATACATATCGACGTTGCAATATTCCGCAATGATTTCTTTGGTAATATCGCCCCGGGTCGGCCCCAGACCGCCGCTGGTAATGACAATATCTGCACGTTTAACGGCGATGTCCAACACTTCTTTCATGCGGGCCGGATTATCTCCCACCGTTGTCTGGTACAGGACATCGAAACCGCGCTGATTTAACTCCTGTGCCAGCCAGGTAAAGTTTGTATTTATAATTTCTCCCAGAAGAAGTTCTGTACCGGTTGTTATGATTTCAACTCTCATCTGACTCCCTCCCATGTTTTGCTTTTATCACACGCGGGTCGCTACAACTTCATAGGCAAATCCCTGTTCTATCCGCACGCGGATAAAATCGCCCGGGTTCAGTCCGGGAGCATTCTCCACAAAAATACTTCCGTCTATATCAGGCGCTTCCCGGTAACTGCGGGCTGCAACCAGGTTCTCTTCTTCTGACTCATAACCTTCCACAACAACCTCCAGTTCCCGGTCTTCCATGGACCGGTGGACGTCTTCGGAAACACCGGCCTGAATTGCCATCAGTTCATCATACCGCTCCTGCTTTGTTTCTTCTGGAATCTGCTCCGGAAGTGTTGCCGCAACCGTATTTTCTTCCTGAGAATACTGGAACACGCCTGCATTTTCAAACTTCTGCTCTGTCACAAACTCTTTCAGAATGGCAAAATCTTCTTCCGTTTCACCGGGAAAACCTACAATAAATGTTGTGCGTATCACAATATCGGGAATCCGTTCCCGCAATTTTTTCAGAAGCTTTTTCGTCTCACTTAACTTATCGCGGCGCCGCATGGCATGCAGCAACCGGTCACTGGCATGCTGCAACGGTAAATCTACATAATGGCAGACTTTCGGCAATGTTGCATACGCTTCAATCAGTTCATCAGTAAATGTGTTTGGATAGGAATATAACACACGGATCCATTTTAAACCGGGCAACGCATTCAAATCGTGCAGCAGTTCCGCCAATCGGAGTTTTCCGTACAGGTCCTGACCGTAACGCGTCGTATCCTGCGCAATCACGATCAGTTCCTTCACGCCCCGCTCCACCAGCTCTCTGGCTTCAGCCATGACCTGTTCATACGGTTTGCTGGTATAGCGTCCCCGAATGAGGGGAATCGCGCAAAAAGAGCAGAAGTTATCACAGCCTTCCGCGATTTTCAGATACGCCATGTACGAGGGCGTCGTCAACTTACGGGGATCGGGCAAATTACGTTCATTACCCTGCAGTCCTTCCAAATTGATTTTTTCAAAATCAGTTTCCGACAGATGCAGAACCCGTTGCCCCTGCATGACCCGCTCAATGACCTGAGCAATATCTTTATATACATTTGTACCCACAATGGCATCAACTTCCGGCATATCCTGAAAGAGTTCCTGCGCATAGCGCTGCGCCAGGCAGCCGGTTACGATCAGATACCGGCAGCAGCCTTCCGTTTTATAGGCAGACATGGAAAGGATTGTATCTATCGATTCCTGCTTGGCGGATTCAATAAATCCGCAGGTGTTAACGATAATAATTTCCGCCGCTTCCGGATCATTTGTAATTTCAATGTGATATTTTTCAATGATTCCCAGCATGACCTCCGAATCAACCAAATTCTTCGGACAGCCTAAACTAATCAGACCCAGCTTCACGTTTTATCCTCCCCTGCATCCGTCAACCGAATTTTCCGGAGCCATTCCTCCGTCAGTTTTTCTAAGGACTGTCTGTCTTTATAAAACGTATTGACCCATAACGTACCTTTTGAAACAGCCTGCCCGGTTTCTCCCCGAGGCAGTACCGGAAGATACCCGCTACGGGTAGTCATAAGGACTGTCCTCGCTTCGGAATCCTGCAATACCCAATTGAGGAATGCCGTAACTTCTTTTTGTTTCTTACTGTTATGCATCACGCCGATCCCGTATAAATTAACCGGCGTTCCTTCTTCCGGAATCAGAATGTAAGCGGGAAAATCATTTTGCAAATATTTAAAGATATGACTTCTCCTTGTAATCGCAATATCCGCGTCGCCGGTAGCAGTCATACGGACCGGGGTGATGGGAAACTTTGCATATTGCTTTATCAGAGGACGAATCTGTTTGAAATATTCCATACACTCCTGCTGTCCCATGCGGGAAGACAGTCCGGCCAAGAACTGAACAGTTGATTCATTGTCACTGAGATTTTCCATTACGAGCCGGGCTTCGGTCTGCTTTGGTAAATCAGCCCAATGTAAAAACTGCTGCTGTCCGACTTTTCTGGAATACGCCTGATTGACCAGTAACACCGCCGGATCATAAAAGAGTGTGATCCATTTTTCTTCATTCCCCTTCAGCTCTGCCGGAAGCATATCCGCATATTCCGCAGAAATCTTTTGCAAGGAACCTTCCGCTGCCTTTTGCTGCAACAACGTCGCCTCGCCGATAATACAGTCCGCCTGAAGCATTTCCTTTTCCTGATCCAGAACTTCAAACACAATTCTTTTTTCTTTTGGCTGACTGTCAGTAAATTTACCGCACAACGCCTCAACAAAAGTTTTGTCCAGCGTCGTATAAACTTTAACTGTGTTTTTGGAAACGGTTGTGTTCACAAAGCTGCAACCTGTTGTAAAAAGAAAAAGCAGACACACACAAACCGAAAATAAAATCTTCCTGTTCATTACTTCTTCACTTCAAAAAACTTAGTTCCCGAATAAAAAACGTCGAAACGTTATGATTCGTTTTATATATTAATCAGCGTTTCCTTACTTATCTATGATTTCGCTTACTGCGGTTTCCGGATTTTGTTTTGCGCGAAATTTGAAAACTGTCAGCCCGGACAAGGCAACGGGGACCCTCCCCAATCAAATCCGTACGTCCCCCTTCTTTCAGCGCTTCTATAACTAACGCCCGGTTCCGGGGATTGCGGTATTGCATAAGGGCGCGCTGCATCGCCTTGTGATGAGGATTGTGTACCGTAAATACTTTTTTCCCGGTAAAGGGATCTATACCGGAATAATACATAGCAGTCGACGCACTCCCCGGCGTAGGAATAAAATCCTGCACCTGTTCCGGATAACGCCCGGTATCACGCAAAAACTCCGCCAGTTCAATGGCGTTTGCCAGCGTACAACCGGGATGGCTGGAAATAAAATACGGAACCAGATACTGTTCTTTCCCAATTTCTTTATTCTTCTGCATGAAAGCTTTGACAAACTTCAGATACACTTCCTTGCCGGGTTTGCCCATATGCTTCAGGGTAGACTCCGCAATATGCTCCGGTGCAATTTTTAATTGTCCGCTCACATGGTAACGGCACAGCTCATCCAAAAACTGCTGCTTGTTTTCCGCCAGCAAATAATCGTAACGGATGCCGGAACGGATAAACACTTTTTTTACGCCCGGAAGCGCGCGCAGTTCCCGCAGCAACCGGATATAATCACTGTGGTCCGCATCAAGAGCCGGACACGGTTTTGGAAAGAGACACTGCCGGTCCTTGCAGGCGCCAACTTTCAGCTGTTTTTTGCAGGCAGGATGACGGAAATTTGCCGTAGGTCCCCCCACGTCGTTGATATATCCTTTGAAATCAGGCATCTGTGTCATCTCTTTTGCTTCTTTTAAAATAGAAGCATGGCTGCGCGCCTGAATGATACGCCCCTGATGGGCATGGATGGCACAAAAGGAACAGCTGCCAAAACAGCCCCGGCAGCTTACGATGCTGAACTTCACTTCTTCCAGGGCCGCAATTCCGCCTTCTTTGTCGTACATCGGATGCCACTGCCGTGTATACGGAAGATTGTAAATGGAATCCATTTCTTCTTCCGTCAGCGGCATAGCAGCCGGATTCTGTACTATATATAAGTTATGGCTGTTCTTCTGCACAAGGATTTTTCCGTAAAAGGGGTCTACATTTTCATGCTGCAGCCGATAGGCATCTGCCAACAGCCTTTTGTCATTCCGGATAGCATCATACGCAGGAAGTTCTACATATTCTTCCAGATTATCCAACGTTTCCGATGCGTAAGCCGTACCGCGAATATAATGCAGGTCTTCTCCCGAAGCACCGCCGGCCAGATAATCCGCAATTTCACGAATCTGGGTTTCCCCCATGCCGCATACCAGCAGATCCGCACCGCTTTCTGTCAGGATAGAAGGCAACAGTTTATCTTCCCAGTAATCATAATGCGCAAAACGCCGCAAGCTTGCTTCAATACCGCCGATTATGACAGGTAAATCCGGCCACAATTTTTTAGCGGCTTTAGCATAAACCAGCGTGGCATGATCGGGACGCTTTCCCATTTCTTTCCCGGGAGAATATTTATCCTCTTTCCGGGGTTTTCTGGCAGCCGTATAATGACACAACATGGAATCTAAATTCCCGCCGCATACTAACACGCCAAGCCGGGGCTTCCCCATACGCTGAAACGATTGCGAAGAATTCCAGTCCGGCTGGGGCAGAATGGCAACTTTGTAACCTGCCGCTTCCAATACACGGCAGATCACCGCCGGTGCAAAAGACGGATGATCCACATACGCATCTCCGCTGATAAAAAGGAAGTCAAGCTGTTCCCAACTCCGTTCTTCCATATCTTCTTTACACACGGGTAAAAATGTCTGATTCATTATACTTCCTTTATAACAGTAATTGATTCATAAAAACACTCTTATACTACGCTTAGTCTTACAGTTTGTCAAGTATCAGTTAGATTTATTGATTACAAATCAATCCTTATGTCACTGACTGTCCGAAAAATTATCTTTCTTTAAAAATCTGTATTCCACTTCATCCCTGGACAGCAGCAGCTCCCGCGGCTTACTTCCTGTCGCCGGACCTACAATGCCCAGTTCTTCCATGGTTTCCACCAGACGGGCCGCCCGATTATAACCGATACGGAAACGACGCTGCAGCATAGACGCAGAGGCCTGTCCCAAATCCAGTACCAAACGAATCGCGTCATCCAGCAACTCGTCCTGGCTGTCTTCTTCCGAAGCTTCTCCGTCACCGGCGGCAGCATTCTTCGCTTCTTTCTGGCTGTCGCTGGGCAGGACCGTATTGGTAATTTCAGGATTGTCTTCAACAGGAATTGCCTGCTGTTTAATAAAATCCGTTACCCGGTTCAATTCTTCGTCACTGACAAAAGCCCCCTGAACACGGGACGGTTTATTGGCGCCGATGGGATAAAACAGCATGTCGCCTTTGCCCAGCAGTTTTTCCGCGCCGCCCATATCCAGAATGGTACGGGAGTCCGTCAATGAGGAAACGGCAAAAGCAATCCGGGACGGAATGTTCGCTTTCACGATACCGGTAATAACATCAACAGAGGGACGCTGGGTTGCCAGCACCATATGAATACCGCAGGCGCGGGCCTTTTGGGCCAGCCGTAAAATCGCATCTTCCACATCGGCCTTTGCCACCATCATAAGGTCACTCATCTCGTCGATGACGATGACGATGTACGGCATCTTTTCATCCGCCTGCGCATTATACGCCTTAATATCGCGCACCCTTGTATCCGCAAAGGATTTATAACGACGCTCCATTTCCCCCACAGCCCAATGCAATGCGGAAGCCGCCTTCTTTGCGTCCGTGACCACAGGTACCAGCAGATGGGGAATGCCATTATAATTCGTCAGCTCGACGACCTTGGGGTCAACCAAAATCAGTTTTACCTCGTCGGGGCGCGCTTTATACATGATGCCTGCCAGCAGCGTATTGACACAGACAGATTTGCCGCTGCCGGTAGTACCTGCTATCAACAGATGGGGCATCTTGGCAAGATCAATGGTGATGACCTTTCCTTCAATGTCCTTGCCCAGACCCACGCACAGCTTGGAAGAATTTTCGCGTACCGCCTTACAATCCACGATTTCACGGAAACCCACCATATCATTTTTTCTATTAGGCGCTTCAATCCCTATGGCCGCCTTGCCAGGTATGGGCGCTTCCACCCGGATGCCGGGTGCGGCCAGGCGCAGCGCAATATCATCCGCCAAATTCACCACGGAATTGACTTTGACACCGGGGGCCGGCAGCAGTTCGTACCGTGTCACGGACGGACCGCGGGTCACACCGGTTACTTTTGCATTCACTTTGAAATCCGCCAGCGTTTGTTCCAGTATACGACACTGCTCCCTCACATCCGCGTCAAACCGTCTCTGGTCTGTTTTTTCCACAGGATTCAACAGATCCAGCGGTGGGAACTTGTATTCCGGTTTTGGAGACTCTTCTGCCTTTTGTGCTTCCTCTTCCATTACCTGTGTTGCAGTCTTACCGGCAGAAACTTTTTCTGCGCCGGAACGGTCAGACGCTTCATTGCCTGTCGTTTTATTCGTATCTGCAAGGTTACTGATCTTACTTCCCGCTGTTTCAGGAGCATTCGTTTTTCCTGTAGCAGTTTCGTTGTGTGCAACAGAAGCCATTGCAAGAGCTTCCCGCCCTCCTTCTGTCACAGCCATAACGCCATGTTCCGTCAGAACATACCGGGACTGCGGTGCGTCTTTTTTCTTCTTTTCAGTCTCATTGCCTGCCGCTGCCAATTTTTCTTTCTCCATTGCGGCATCACCGGTTTTTATATTTCCGCTGAACGTCTCAGTATCCTCTTCGGTTTCTCCGTAATGAGAAATAGGTATTTCAGAGGGTTCCTGTTCCGGAAGCATCGCAGTCTTTTCCCAGGGCGCCGGTTCCGCATCATCCTCATGCGGAGAAATGATACCGGAAGCAGGACGCAAGACAACTGTTTCCTGCTTTTCAGGATACGTCTGTACCAGAGACGGTCTTTCTTTCTTATCATGATTAGCCATGCGCTCCACCGGAATATAATGTTCCGGTTTTGCTTCGTCCGGCCATGGATAATCCGAAGTCGTCTCTCCGGAATTTTTGTCTTTGTCCAATGCCTTTTGCCCGAAACTCAAAATCTTTTTAAATGTGGAAGGCTTGCGCACATCCTCATTATATTCAGAGAACTCTTCATTATCGTATACATCCATTGCACTGGATTTTCTTCCGTCCTGGTCAGAGGAAACAAAAACAGGTTGCCGCGGCTTCCGGGAAGCAGATTCAGACTCCTCTTCCACATCCAGTTCAACATTCCGCCGTTCTCTCCTGGCCTCCCGGATATCCTGAATCGTATCCCCGGCTTTTTCGGTCAAAGCCGCCAACGATAATTTTCCGGTCAGCACCAGGCTGGCAAGCATACCGGCCACCAGTAAAATCACAGAGCCGGTTGCCCCTGCCACGGCATGCAGCGCACTGGTGAGAAGACCGCCTACAATTCCTCCGCCCTGCGGCAAAAAAGTTAATTCGGTTTCATAATCAAGAGGGATAAAGATATGATGCAGGAACCCCAGCAGGCAAATATAAAACAACATGGCAGCCCAGAATCCCCCAAACCAAACCAGATTCTTTTTCAGGCGGAAGTAACCGATTCCCATCGCGATAAAAATGAATGGGAAAACGATGGCGCCTAGCCCGAATCCATAGGTCATCGAGTCATGCAGGAACTGACCGATAAAACCGGTCGGCAACCCTGCATACGAGGCCAGCAGAAATAATCCTGCCGCAAGGAACAGGAGACCTTTCAGTTCAATATTTTTCTGGCTTTTCTGTATTTCTTTTTTATCTTGTACTGCCGGTTGCTTTTTCAATTTAATACCTCACACTAAAAGTACGGAAAGACGAGCCGCGAGGCCCGTCTTCATAGAAAAATCATACTTCCATAATAATCGGAATTATCATAGGCCGGCGCCTTGTCTTTTCGAACAGGAAGCGCCCCAGTGAATCGCGAATTGCCGTTTTTAATGCAGACCATTCTGTATTATTGTTTTCTTCGCACTTGTCCAGCGCAACCTGTACCTTATCTCTGGCTTCGCCCATCAGGTCCTCTGCCTCCCGTACATATACAAAACCGCGGGATACAATATCCGGACCTGACACGATCTGATTTGTTGCTCCGTCTACGCCAACCACGACGATCATAATCCCGTCCTGGGACAACTGGCGACGGTCGCGCAACACGATATTGCCAACATCCCCTACACCCAGACCGTCAATCAGAACATTTCCTGCCATAATTTTACCATTCGTGCAGATCTTATCGCGGGTCAGTTCCACAACAGCGCCATTTTCCGCAATCACAATATTCTTGTGGTCCATGCCGAGACTTTCTGCCAGCCGGGCATGCTTTACCAGATGCCGGTATTCGCCGTGTACCGGCATGAAGAATTTCGGACGCACCAGATTGTGCATAATTTTCAGTTCTTCCTGACTGGCATGACCGGAAACATGAACGCCGTTGGCTTTTTCATACACCACTTCAGCACCTAACATATACAAGTGGTTAATGGTATTAGAAACCATTTTTTCATTACCCGGGATCGGCGCTGCGGAAATAATCACCGTATCTCCCGGAACAATTTGCACTTTCCGGTTTTCACCCATGGACATACGGGTCAGGGCGGACATGGGTTCCCCCTGGCTTCCGGTACAGATGACTACAATTTTATCATTCGTATAATTGCGTATCTCGTCGATGTCAATCAGCACGCCTTCCGGAACATTCAGGTAATTCAGCTTCAGGGAAATATTCACAACATTGACCATGCTGCGTCCCATAACCGCCACCTTACGCCCGTATCTGACCGCCGCATCACAGATTTGCTGGATACGGTGTACATTTGATGAAAACGTGGCGACAATAATACGGTTCTTCGCATAGCGGAACTCATTGTCGAAGGTTTCCCCCACAAACTTTTCGCTCTGTGTGTAACCGGGACGTTCGGCATTGGTACTGTCCGCCATCATCAGGAGAACCCCTCTGTCTCCGTACTCAGCAAATCGGTTCAGTTCCATTACCTGTCCGTCCACCGGGGTCTGGTCAATTTTGAAATCGCCCGTATGGACGATCAGTCCCACCGGCGTATGGATTGCCATACCAATGGCATCGGGAATACTGTGATTGACTCGCATAAATTCCAGTTTGAATGCGCCGGCCCGCACACGGTCACCGGATTTCACAACATTTAAATTGGCAGTGGAAACCCCCGCCTCTTCCAGACGTCCCTCCAGAATCCCAAGGGTCAACGCAGTGCCGTAAACCGGCACGTCCAGTTGTTTCAATATAAACGGCAGCGCACCGATATGATCTTCGTGCCCGTGGGTTAAAAAGATGCCTTTCAGCTTATCCTGATTTTCAATTAAATAGGTAATGTCCGGGATAACCAGGTCAATCCCCAGCATATCATCTTCAGGGAACATTAAACCGGCGTCAATCAGAATGAGGTCGTTATCGTAACGAAAGGCCGTCATGTTCTTTCCGATTTCGCCGAGACCGCCAAGCGGTATAATATTTAGCTTTTTTAAAGTCTTATCCAAAATTTACCTCCATTATAAATTTTCCGCTCATTTCAACTCTGCTGTTATTATACTCCAATTGCGGCGGAAAAACAATGAGGCGGCTTGATAAATAACACGTAATTGTAAAAAAAATGTGAAAATCGCAGAAATTTACAATTTTAAATTATAAAATCGCATCGGCCCATTCACGTAAACCTTATAAATAAGAAAGGAGGGAAAAGGAAGAATAGCCGATGCGATTGATACAATGATATTCAGTTTTACGAGATTAGTAATAACCAGAAGTAATAATCAGATGTTTTGGAGTGATGAGTCACGCTGCCTGCGATTAGTCATCCTCTCCGGTTGCCGTCAGGGCGCCGCCCTTATTGCGTTTCTGCCACAGGAATGCAAGAACCAGAACTGCAACGCCGGCAATATCGGTCATGGTTCCCGGAACAATCAGGCACAGGCCGCCCAGGAAGAATACAATACGCTGTAATATGTTCAGCGGGTGCTGGCAGAAACCGATCATGGCCAGGGACAGGCCCCACATACCAAGTATCGCAGTGATCATGGACAACAGCACCGTAACGGCGGTTGCATTGATCATCAGCAGTTCAGGCGCCAGCACGAAAATATACGGAACGATGAACGCGGCAATTGCCAGTTTCGCTGCGTTGACGCCAGTCTTCATGGGGTTGGCGCCGGCGATACCGGAGCCTGCATAAGCGGCCAGGGCAACCGGAGGCGTAACGTCAGCCACAATACCGAAATAGAACGCGAACATGTGCGCAGCCAGAACCGGCACATTCATCTGCACCAGTGCAGGAGCTGCAATGGTAGAAGTGATTACATAGTTCGCAGTAGTAGGAACGCCCATACCCAGGATCAGGGACGTGATCATGGTAAAGAACATGGCCGGCAGCAGCTGTCCGCCTGCCAGGTCCAGCAGCGCGGTGGCCAGCTTCAGGCCCACGCCGGTCTTGGTTACGACGCCGATGATGATACCGGCGGTAGCGCAGGCGATCAGTACGCCCAGCACACCTTTGGAGCCGTTGATCAGGCCGTTCACAAAATCCTTCGGGGTAATGCGGGTGCTCTTACGCAGGCACGCGCAGACAATCGTCAGGGCAATGGCGTACAGCGCCGCACGCATGGGCGTATAGCCGGTTACCAACAGGTACACGATAATGATCAGCGGAATAGCCAGATGGCCTTTTTCCCGCAGCAGTTCGCCGAACTTGGGCAGCTCTTCCCGTGGCGTACCCTTCAGGCCGTACTTTTTCGCTTCGTAATGCACGCCGATCCAGATGCCGGTGTAGTACAGCACTGCAGGAATGACCGCTGCTTTTACTACGTCAATGTAAGGCACGCCTACAAATTCCGCCATCAGGAACGCAGCCGCGCCCATGACCGGGGGCATCAGCTGGCCGCCGGTGGAAGCCGCTGCTTCTACCGCGCCCGCAAAAGCCGGACGGTAACCTAACTTTTTCATCATAGGAATGGTAAATGAACCTGTGCCCGCCACGTTAGCCACGGAAGAACCGGACACGGTACCCATCAAGCCGGAAGACAACACCGCCACCTTGGCAGGACCGCCTACCGCCCAGCCTGCCAGGGCATTAGCTGTATCAATGAAGAACTTGCCAAGTCCAGTGGCTTCCAGATACGCGCCAAACAAAATGAACAGATAAATGAAGGTGGACGATACGCCCATCGGCACGCCGAAGATGCCTTCCGTGGTGAAATACAGATGGCTGACCAGTTCGTCAAAACCGACGCCCCGGTGCGCCATGATGCCCGGCATATAGGGTCCGGCAAAAGCATACGCCAGAAAAATCAGCGCCACGGTGATCATGGGCCAGCCAACCGTACGGCGGGCCGCCTCAAATACAAGGACGATACCCAGAATACCGACCATGATATCCGTTTCGGTATTCATGCCGGCGCGCAACACCAATTCGTCATATTGAAAGAAAATGTACATTGTTGCGAACACACTGAGTACCGCAAATACCAGGTCAACCGGGTGCATAGATTTTCTTGACCAGCTGGCCCGCGCCGGATACAACAGGTAAATCAGCGCCATGCCGAAGCAAAGATGGATGGTGCGCTGCAAATGCGCATCCAATACGCCGAAGATACCCGTGTACAATTGAAAACAGGCAAACAGTATACAGATAGCAGAGATTACATAGCCCCAAAAACCATCCGGCTCCCGTTTGTTCGATTCTTTATCAAACTTCTGCATCACTTCTTCGGCAGACATCTCTGCCGGAGCTGCAGTCGTTTTCTTTTTTAAATCGTCCATAGGCCTCACCGCCTTTTCTGAAATATTTTATTTAAGGAAACACCAATTCATTCGTCGCCTTAACAACGGCATCTTACAAAACGTGTAATGCCCAGTACTGATATCGTTTGATTACTTTCACTTCCACTAACGTACCCTGCCCATACAGCAGACATAAATCGTAGGTCTTATTCTTGTGAATGATTTTCGGCATCGCCTGCACCGCAGTCCGGAACATAAGCGATTTGTACGGCCGGTTCATTTCCAGATCAAACTTTCCATCTTTCTTCAGGCTTTTGAACGTTCCTTCCGCAGGATCGTAAGGCAACCCGACCCCTAATGATTCATAGGTTGTATGAGTCATCGTCATGTCGTTTACGCCATTC
This sequence comes from Acidaminococcaceae bacterium, assembly GCA_017443005.1. Classification (GTDB taxonomy): domain Bacteria; phylum Bacillota; class Negativicutes; order Acidaminococcales; family Acidaminococcaceae; genus Succiniclasticum. Next base: position 1,441 of record JAFSPK010000145.1, on the reverse strand, counting down.
ACCCGGAAAAACTCATCCACCGGAGTCTGTTGGACAGAGTGTTTATAATGATAGCTCCACTCCCCGCCTTTTTCTACAGCAAAAGACTGGATGGGAAGATTATTTTCCGGTACTAATATAACCAGCAGCTGGTTTCCGTACCACCCGACTGCAGCCAGAATAAGCAACAGCAGGAATACAAAAGACGGATGTTTGAAAAAAGACCGGGCCCCGGTGGACGCCGGAGTCCGGTCTGTAGTTGAGTGATTCATTAAAATTACTTCTCGTTGAAGAATTTTTCTGCGCCGGCATTCAGTTTAATGGACATACCATCTTTACCGGTAGCTTTGGTAATGTTCTTGGAAACGTTATGAGCAGCTTTCATACGATCCAGGTTGCCATACAATGCTTTTACAATAGCGTAACCGGTATCGGCATCCATCTTATCGGTAACAGCCAGCATGCATTTTACAGCAACAGCAGCAGTATCGGTTTCAACCTTGTTGTAGGTCTTGGCCGGAATGGTAACTTTGGTGTAGTACGGATACTTGGCAATCAGCTTGTCGGCAATGTCAGCGGCTACGCTTACCATTACCACTTCATGCTGGGTAGCCAGGTCCTGGATAGCAGCAGTCGGGAAACCGGCTACTACGAAGCCTGCGTCAACGTTGCCGTCTTTCAGAGCGGAAGCAGCTTCGCCGAAGGACAGGTACTGGGGTTTGATGTCTTTATAGGTGATACCTGCAATATTTAGGATCTGACGGGCATTTGCTTCGGTACCGGAGCCGGCAGCGCCTACGGCAACTCTCTTGCCTTTCAGGTCAGCAACGGTCTTGATACCGGTCTTTTTGGTGGTAACGATCTGAACGGTTTCCGGATACAGGGTAGCCAGGCCTTTCAGAGCTTCAACTTTTTTGTCTTTGAACATTTCTGTTCCGGTTGCGGCATAGTAAGCAATATCGTTCTGGATGAACGCAATGTCAACTTTGCCTTCCTTCAACAGGTTTACGTTGGCAACAGAAGCGCCGGTGGACTGAGCGGAAGCATTCGCGCCTTTCAGGTTCTTGTTCAGGATGTCAGCCAGCGCGCCGCCTAACGGATAATAGGTACCCGCGGTTCCGCCGGTAGCAATGTTAATGAATTTTTTGCCACCGTCAGCAGCCGGTTTCGGAGCTTCTTTCTTCTTGTCTCCGCCGCCGCAGCCAGCCAGTACGGAGCCGATAACCGCAAAGGCCATCAGGAACGCCAAAAATTTTTTCATAGAAAAATCCCTCCCTTTCGCTTACAGCAAAAAATACATACTAATGCTAATTAAATTCGCATTCGATTATATGTTCTCTGTTTCTTCCGAAAATCCTGCTTACATAAAAATTTTTTTTAAAGAATATTGTATACAAAAACTTTTAATTCACTCTTTCCCATTAAAAAAGTTTGTGTTAAAATATGTGACGACAAAATTTAT
>JAFSPK010000144.1:0-16421 GCA_017443005.1 Acidaminococcaceae bacterium | reverse complement strand
TTTTCAGTCATATGCTTACGCCTCCCTTATTAAGTCTCTTTTAACTTTTATTTTAACAGATTGGCGCTGTAATTGCTATAAAATTTTGTGCCACATTTCGCTTAGCATTATTATTTATCATACAGCAAAAAGGCTCGAAGCGATAAATGCGCTAAATACAAGATATACCGATGAGCGCATTGAAAAAAGGATGGTGAAAGTTCATGTAGCTCCTTAGACTGCAGAAAGGACAAGAAATATGGAAAAGTTAAAACCCTGCACATGCGGAGAAATGCCCAAACACGCCTGGGATTGCCGTTTAGGCCCGACCGGCCACTGTTATATATGTTATAAATGCGGAAAGAGAAGCGCAAGCATGATACATCGCGAAGATGCCATTACCGCTTGGAACGAAGGCCTAAGCGAGTCTCTTCCGTATAAAAACATCGAGGACGCAAGACGCGATGAGGAACATCGGAAATCTCGAAACAGAAAAGAACAGTAAAGGAAGGATATATCATGCCATATTTGCTTAATAAAATCTGCGAAATCAGCTAAAATAAGATTGTATCGTATTTTAGCCGGGGATAATTCAAAGCAGTTAATGACTATTATTTTTATTCTTTCGTTATAGGTGGAAAAACTCTTTCCCTTTTGCAACTTTTTTGGTATAATATAGAAAAACTTGTGAGGTGATACCTGTGAACCTGCGTCCAGACTACATCAACGCTATTGCTCCTTTTATGGATAAACGCCTCGTCAAAATATTGGCAGGCGTGCGCCGGTGCGGGAAAACAACCATTCTCTCCATGATCGAACGGGAACTGAAAAACAGAAACATCGCTCCGGACCATATCATTTCACGCAATTACAGCAATATCGCGTATGACGACTACACCGCTAAAATGATGTATTCAGACCTAAAGGCCGCCATGAACGGCAAAGGGCGTTATTATCTGTTGCTTGATGAGCTTCAGGAAGTCGAAGGCTGGGAAAAAGTTGTCAATACCTTGCTGGAAAACGAAAATGTCGATATCTATGTCACCGGTTCCAATTCCAAATTGATGTCCAGCGAAATTTCAACATACCTTACAGGCCGATATGTCTCTATCCCCGTATTCACCTTGTCTTTCAAAGAATATTTACAATTCAAAGGCAAGAACGAAGATGAGGCAAAAACGCTGTTCGATGATTACTTGTTATATGGAGGCTTCCCTATTGTCGCCATCAGCAACTTTGATACGGCTGCCGCCTACCAGGTAGTTGACGGAATTTATGCGACCGTCATTACGAGAGATATTTCAAAACGTCATAAACTACGTAATAAAGATCTGTTTGACCGGGTCGTAAAATACATCGTGGAAAATGTCGGCAAGACTTTTTCCGCCAATTCCATACGGAACTTCCTTAAAAGTGAACACCGTTCCGTTTCTATCGAATCTGTTTACAATTATATCAAATGGCTGTCAGAGGCATTTATCATCTATCCCTGTCAGCGCTACGATCTACAGGGAAAATCCGTGCTGAAAACTCAGGAAAAGTATTATCTGTCCGATATCTCTCTAAAGTACAGCCAGATGGGCTTTAATCGCAAGATGGTCTCTTCCCTTCTTGAAAACATCGTGTATCTGGAGCTGCGCCGCCGGGGATACGACGTCTACATAGGAAAGCAAGCAGCCAAAAAGATTGACTTCGTTGCCATACGAAGGAACGAGCGTATATACATCCAGGTCTGCGACCAGTTTCCTGAAGACTCCTCCCGCGAAACGGACAACCTGATAAATATCAAAGATCATTATCATAAATACGTTGTCTGCCGGGATCCGCTGGCCCTCGGTAATGACAATGGCATCAACATCGTCCATATCGCCGACTTCCTGTTGACAGACAACTGGTAAAATAACGAATGAAAAAGTATATTTTGCCTCCTGACAACCTTCTACGTTTTGCCCCGCTTTTTTTACCAACAATTTTCACTTTTCACCCGTTTGGCTTTCATTAAAAATAAAATCAGCTAATTGCCTGTATAAAGGACGCAAAAATCAGGCATGTTTCGGGTACAAGAGGCCGTGAGTTCGAATCTCGCCGCCCCGACCAAATTAAAAAATAACCGGAAGTCAGGTAACAGCTGGCTTCCGGATTTTTATTTTTCCAAACCTTTTTTGAAACTAAAACTCTGCTTTTTCTTTTTCTGTATCGCACTGTATGCTTAAAGAAACACTGATTATTTTTAAGCCCTTTATTCCCGCAGGATCCGCATCGTCTCCTCGTAATCCGCCCGGGCTTCCGGGAAAAATACCGTAGCGCAATAACAGTGCGGCATGTCTTTCGCCATTTTCAGGTGGTGCTTTACACCGGCTTTGGTCAGCATTTCATCATAAGCCTCCGCTTTGGCGGAAAGAACCTCTGATGTACCGTAATAGATCCACGTTTCCGGGAAATCCGAAAAATCCGCCCCGTCACAGCTCTGCATCCACCGGGGAACCGTTTTATTCCCATGGGACAGCAGCGGTTGTATCGTTTTCATATACTGTGCCGAAAGCATGATGTCTTTTCCATTCAGGGACTGCATCTTCTCCCACTCTTCGTCCGTTGCGGGTACGCCGCCGGGAGAGATCAGCACCAGTTTTTCCGGCATGGGCAGCGGGTTACGGTTATCATTCAGGTAGGCCCCCAGCAACAACAGCAGCGCTCCGCCGGAAGAATAGCCGTACCAACGCACGTCTTCGTATTCCCGGCACATTTTGGCATACACTTCATACAACATGCGGACGCTGTCCCGAATCGTGTATTCATCGCACAGCGGGTAATAGGGAAACCACACATCCGCCCCCGTATTAGCCGCCATCTTTTTGGCAAAGCCCACAAACATCCTGGGGGGCGCCAGCAGCAAACCGCCGCCATACACACACAGGACAGCCCGTTTCGGTTTTTCCCTGTGACAAATTGCCAGGCAGTGGAAGTCTTCGGAACGGTTCTCCTCCGTAATACCGTCCAGATCCTCCACCCGTACCTTTACGTCCCGGTAGGCAAACTTTCCGTCACCCGGAATGAAGAAACGATTCAGCTTGTTACGGCTGCGTATCTGCTTCAGCATCTTATCCCTGGGCAGACTGGTGATCCGTTTACTCCCTGACAGACGTACCAGAAGCTTCGTTATGATAAACTGTATGCTCATGAAACCGTTACTTCCGTGGTTCCCTTGATTAATTTTTCCTGCTTCCCGTTCAGGCACAGCACCTGCATCCGGACCTGCAGCTTATTCTCCGCGCCCTCCACAGGTTCAGCCTTTATAACTTTAGCTTCCGTTGTAATAGTATCGCCCGGATACACCGGCGCCATAAAGCTCGTTTCGATTACGCCGCTGGTCAGCCAGTCCCTGCCAAAGGTATGGATCATCAGTTCCTGAATGAAAGCCACGCTTAACATGCCATGAGCAATCGTCCCGCCGTAACGCGTGGTTTTGGCAAATTCCGGATCAATGTGCAGCGGATTGTGGTCTTCCGCCGCGTCTGCATAGTGGTTAATCATTTCCTGGGTCACATTCTTAGCCGGCAATGTAAACACATCACCTTTACTGATTTCTTTCATTTTTTCCTCTTCCCGCTTCCAGTCGTGAAGCCTCACATCAAAACAATCCTACACATTACGAAACTACTCTGTAGCACAAGATGACGATTCGCAATGCTTCTTCCGTATTCTCCCGGATTCTTCCGATTACGCCGGCAAAATAATGGTGATTTCGCTTTCCGCAGCCAGCTCCCCGGCTTCATTAAAAGCTTCTACCTTTTGCACCACAAATTTCAGGCCGCGTTTTTCCATTTTCTCTTTCACCTGACCCCGCAGTGTCAGCATTTCATCCCAGTGAATGGGATAATGGTAACGGAATACCTGCTTCATATGGACGGTTCCGTTTTCCAACTGTTCACCGGTCAGTGCTTCCCACCGGGTATAGACGGCAGCATAGGCCGGGGGAACCAGACGTTCCGCCCCATACAGCGGTTCATGGTCCTCCACCGCTGCCAGATAGGCCTTCACCGCTGCCTCCGTCACTTTGAATTTCTTTTCGGGGTAAGGCACCCCCACTTGTACTTCCGAAAACTTCATGATTCTTACCACGTCCAACCCGTAACCGGATTGGATTTTCCTTTCATCCGGAACAATCCGGAAAAATTTATACTGAATTCGTGCCCTGCTTCGTCTGTTCCTTTTCCCGTTCCTCGATCCGTTTTCCCACTTCTTCCGCAAAATCCGCGGCAAGCTCCAGTCCGACCTGCAACCCTTTTCGGATTTGTCGGCCGGTTTCCGCCACCGCACTCAGCAAATCCTCAATCTGATGGGATTCGGAAATCCCTGTTTTGCACCAGATGGCAAAATGCTCGCAGTTGTTCGTCCACAGACTGTACTGCGTTTCACCGATGCGTTCCCGGGCGCGGATCACCGTTTCCTCCGGCGTATACAGGTGATAGTTGCTGATTTTCAGCACGTCCCACAGGGTCTGCGCCTTTTCCGGATGGGCAAACTTTTTCCGGAATTCCGCAAAGGGTATTTCCTCCGTAGGACGCCCGTACACTTTCGGGAATTCACAGATGCTGTAAACAAGGCTCCCGTTCAGGAACTCCTCCATATCCGCCTGATGGATGCATATCTTATAATGATCCGATGGGTCAATATCGTAATGAATCACCTTGTTGGCGCCTGCATAAATACCATAATGCTCATAACCGATGCGGTGCACGCAGATTACGTCCCCATACTCCGGATCCTCCAGCAGGCCCGGATCCGTCTCCAGGTCCAGCGCCTGTCGCACATTGCTGGAGAACTTGTTGGCCGCCACAAAGACGGGATTGATCCGGCTGCCAATCTCGTCGCGAATCTCATTCAGCTTCGTCTCAATTCTGTCTCCAATGGCATCAGGCAGTATTTCATCCTGTTCCTGCCTGACAGCATCCTCTTCTGTTTCGTTTTTGTCTAATCCGGTTTTCTCTAATTCTGTCATCACGCAAACGTTGCCTTCCCTGTTTATATTTCTTATTATATTTTATTTATAGTTTATTGCCAATCATTTCCACCGTTTAGCGGTTTGCCGCTAATCGGATCCGTATGTTTTCAGTCTTTTCTTTCATAAAATTATGAATCTGTTTGGCTGCTTACCGCTTCTTTCCGAAATAAATCCACAACCCGCCTAAAATACAGAACATCCCCAGTGCCTGCTGCATCACAATGCGTTCCCCAAAAATCAGGAACGCAAGGAGGATCGTTCCCACCGGTTCGCCTAAAATTCCCATGGTGACAGCTGTAGCCGGAAGATATTTCAGCAACAGGTTAAACACGCACTGTCCGCCTACCGTAGCAAACAGGGCAAGACCTGCAAAACATCCCCATGTCTCCAGGGAATATCCGGTAAAGGGCTGACCTGTAACCAGTGCATATACAGCAAGGCAAACCGTACTTGCCGAATAACACACAGCCGTGTATGGCAGCACGTCCAGTTCTTTCCGGAGAATCTGCCCCACAAGAAAATGCAGGCTGATGACCCCCGCCGACGCAAAGGACAGGACATCGCCCCAGAAAGCCGCGCCGCTGACCTGAAAATCGCCCCAGCCTATAATCACGGAGCCGGCAATCGCCAGAAACACGCCTGCCATCCCCTGCTTCGTAACGGCTTCATGCAGCAGCAGTCCGCCCCACAAAATGGAAAACAGCGGCTGTAGGGAAACCAGCACCGTAGAACTGGCTACCGAAGTGTATCGCAGCGATTCAAACCACATCACCCAGTGAATAGCCAGCAGGGCGCCGGAAATAACAGCCAGCCTCCATTGGCGGGCGCTGAGCTGCCATAACTGCTTCCGTTCTTTCTTTCGGCATAACAAAGCCGGAATCAGAACACACAAGGTAAACAGCAGACGGTAAAACGCAATGATGCCGGAGGGCGCTTCCGCCAGTTTAACAAAAATCGCTGATGTGGACAGGAACAGCACGCCCAGTCCTAACGAACCATACAAAAAAAACGTTGATTGCATCCGTTCACTTACTTTCCAAGTTTCGCTTCATCGGTTCACGGAACCGGGTCGCATTGCAAAACTGCAACGCATCTCACAAATGATCGATGGAGCCCCGGATGTGGGTGTAGATTACTTTCGCTCCCGTCAAAGGTACCACGATGGGTTCCAGTTCCCGCAGGTCCTCTACCCGCCATCCTTCTTTCCGCTCCTCCAGCAGTTTCAGCGCATCGTCCAGCGTCTCCGCTTCCACAATGGCCAGCGCATCCAGATAGAACTCGTTCACCACGCAGGGCTCGTTGATCATGCTGTGGCTGTGATAGGTTTTATTATGGCGCCAGATATAAAGATTCATCCCGATCCCTCCTTAATCCTGCCGGCATTCTGTAAATTTCATAATAATCCATTGTTATTATACTATATTAACCGAAAAAATAACATGACAAATCTTCAGGAAACGATGATTCATTCGTCTGCACGCTGACCAAAGGCATCGCGCAGCCTCATTTAATCAGCGTCTCCTTTATAAAAAAGAAAAATCCCGATTCACTGCCGAACCGGGATTTCGTTTCACAACCAAACACCGTTTTTATCTTTTGCCCTTACCTTTTTGTTTCGCATTGCGATTCTGTTCTCTTTTTGCTTTCACGCTGTCATTCTCTTACTTTTTATTATCGCGCTGTAATTCCCAAACAGTGCTTCCAAAAGCTTTCGGGAAACTCCACAAGATTATTTTGCAAACTTCGCCAGTTCTTCCGGAACCTTCAGACCCAGCTTTTCAGCCTGGGCTTTGTTAATGCTGGGAGTGAATTCTTTCTGGAACGAAATGGGCATATCCTGAGGTTTTGCTTTGCCGCTGAGAATATCTCCGGCCATTTCACCGCTGATCACACCCAGCTGGAAGAATTCAATGTTCACACTGGCGGTAGCGCCGCTCTTTAACAGGATGGCATCTGCCGCAATCACAGGAACCTTTGCTTCATTCGTAATCGCTACCAGCGCAGGCGTGGCGGAAGCAATCACGTTATCGGTAGGAACATAGATGAACTCAACGCCCTTACTTACCAGACTGCGGGCAATTTCCTGAATATCGTTAACGGTGTTCACGCTGCCTTCTTCAAAGGCAACGCCCGCTTTTTTCAGATGTTCTTCCGCCATTTTGATCTGAATCTGGGAATTCATTTCGCTGGAGGTAAACATCAGTCCCACTTTCTTGGCGCCCGGTTTCAGTTTCAGACCCAGGTCCAGCTGTGCCGCGACCGGAGCCATATCGCTTGTGCCGGTTACGTTGGTTTCCGGTTTTTTATCCGACTTCACCAGTTTTGCACTTTCATAGCTGGTAATCGCGCTGCCCACGATGGGAATCGTTTTTGTGGCGTTGGCCATGGTCTGGGCAGACGGCGTCGCAATGGCACAAATTAAATCAACATTATTATTTACAAAACGCTGGGCGATCGTCTGCAGGTTGGACTGGTCCGCCTGGGCATTCTGCACATCGTATTTTACATTTTTGCCTTCTTCAAACCCTTTCTTCTTCATGCCTTCAATGAAGCCCTTGCGGGAATCATCCAATGCCTGGTGTTCTACTAGCTGTACGATGCCGACATTATATACTTTGGCCGCGTCCTTCTTCGGAGCATCCGCCTTCTTGTCACCGCCGCCGCAGCCTGCCGCCGCAAACGCCATCATGGAGAGAAGCATACCGGCCGCTAAAAACCTTTTGCTTTTAAAAAACATACACTTACCTTCTTTCGTTAATATTTTTACATGAATTAATGATACAAAATCAAATTGCTAAAGTCAACCCGAAATTGCAGAGAATAGACAAACAATACCGGAATTCACAAAAGGGCATAGCGGAATAACCGCAATATGTTTCTCCAAGCCGCAATGATCCGGCATACTATTAAGGATACGCTGATTACATATAAAAGCCTTTACATCCTGACCCGAAGATAATCCATAGCGTCCGGAAGATTCTCCACAATCACTTCAGCCAGTCTGCGCATTTCGTCATCGGGCTGCTGCATGTCCGGCACCATGATGGGATGCATCCCGGCCCGGTGCGCCGCACGGATTCCGTTGAAAGAATCCTCCAGCACATAACAGTTTGCAGGAACGGCTCCCAGCGCTGCCGCCGCTGCCAGAAAAATATCCGGTTCCGGCTTGCTGCGGGGCGCCATGTCCCCGCCCAGGACCGCGTCAAAACAGGACAGCAGGTGCGCTTCATCCAGCTCCAGTTTCACAATATCCGAACGGGTGGAAGAAGCCAGCGCCAAGGGCACGCCCCGTTGTTTCAGTTCTTGTAAAATTTCCGCAACACCGGGTTTTAAAGGAAGCCTGCCCTCTCCATACCGTTCACGGAACAAAGCCGTGACTTCCTTTTTATACGTTTCATACGGAAAATCCTCCCCGTATTTTTCCCGGAACCGTTTCCCCGTTTCCTGCCGGTTATTGCCCTGGACCCGCATGCAGATTTCCACAATATCCGGAATATTGTGCTTTTCGGCAATGACCTGCCAGCATTCGATCACCAGCCGCTCTGAATCAAAAATCACGCCGTCCATATCGAAGATGACGGCCTGTACCTTTTCCTTCATTGTCAGTTATCCTCCTGCTATCTATTATAAACCATGTTGTCATGTTATAATAGGAGTATCATAAAAATTCAGGAGTTTTATTTTGAATTTTTGGGGAGGTCTGCACCATGAATCGTATCCGCCGTTTACTTCTCACATCCGGCACACTGCTCATGCTCACCGCCGGCATTTGCTTTGTAACCGCTCCGGCCGACGCCGCCGTAACCCCTGTCGCTCCGTTGCAGGAGGAAATGCAATTCCTCACCCCTTTGCAACAGACCGAAGACGAACGCCTGATGGCGGTTTTGTGGGTACAGCGTTCCGCCGAATACCGCGGCCTGAGCTACCAGGCCTACAATCTGGCAACCATGGAAGTGGATAAAGCCCTCGCACAACGCAGGGAAGAAGAAAAGACCTTGCGGAAAGCAACCGCAAACAGAAACAGGGAAAGACAACAGAACGGCGCGACGTCCCGCGATGACGGACGCATTCCGCCGGAAAACGAAACGGGAAATCTGTCGGAGCAAAAATCCAGTCTCCGCCCGCTGGCCGTCGTTCTCGACATTGACGAAACCATCGTCAGCAATGCGCCGCTTGGGGTGTATTATCTTGAACATCCTGAAGCAAGAGCCAATTACAATGCCTGGGAGCAGTGGATCGTGCAACACAACGACTTGCTGCCCGGCGCAAGGGACTTTCTCAAATACGCCGACAAACACGGCATTCAGATTTTCTACGTAACCGGCCGCGGCCCTCAGGACAAAGCGGCTACCAGTCGGTTTTTACAGAAAGCCGGTCTCCCCTTTCCCGACGCAACCCATCTGCTGATGAACGATCGCAGCGGCAGCAAGATGAACCACTTCGTCCGCCTGGCGCGGCGCTATGATATCATCTGCTATCTGGGCGACAACGCCGGCGATTTCCCCATCGGCGCGGTGCGGGAAGACAATCCCGTAATTTATAAAGAGGATAACACCGACAAAAATTCCGGCAGCGCGACAACGATACAAAACAACGGAACAAAACACCTTGCTGTTGCTAAAACGGAGACAGAAATACAAAACGGTAAACCCAAAACCGAAATGCCGCTGGATATTGAGTCTATGCTGAAGCATGATAAAAATGCAAAGCGCAACCAAATCGTTGACGAACATAAACAATCCTTCGGCACCAAATTCATCTTGCTGCCCAACCCCATGTACGGCGACTGGGAAAGCAATCTGGCGAAAAAATACCGCAAGCTGCCGGCAGAACAGCGTATTGCCTTACGGAAAGCTGCGCTGAAGCGTTTTGAAATCAAAGAAAAAAGAAAGTAAAAATTCACATTTCGTTTGATTGCTTTTACGGACAACTTGTGCTACAATTCATATACACAAAATCTGCGGAAACAATTCTACTTTACCGGGGGTGTAAAGGCTTCGACGGGTATAGGTGGTGTACGATAAGCGAGCCGTGGTTCCATCAGCACGTTAAACGGTGGACGTTTAAACTTAAACGCAGATCACGAATTAGCACTGGCAGCCTGATTTAGGCGCCCGTTCTGCCAATCCGGCTCCCGCAGGAGCGGTAAGAACGTCACTTAGCGGGATCGTCCGTGAGCAAGGTTCGTAGCTCCGGGTTAAATCTTACGAACTAGCGATGGCGCAGCCGGTCGGCAGGCGGTGTCGGAGCGAAACAAAGTATGCTGTCTGCGCTCGGAGAAAGTTGTATGACAATATGTTCGGACGAGGGTTCGACTCCCTCCACCTCCACCAAATTGTACAGTTCCACATTTACAATGTCAGGTGTGGTGAAAAATAATACGGAGATGCTTGTTAAACAGGCATCCCCGTATTTTTTATGATTTTTTATTCTGACGTTAAAATCAGGGCTTGTATCCGGCTGGGCTGTCAGACCAGGCCAAATGCAAACACCCGGTAAAAGGATACTCTCCTCCGACGATTACTTTTCCATTTCAAGCATCAGCTTCGTAAACGCAGAACGGCTGATGACGCCGGCCAGTTTGTCGCCGTCAGTGACAAATAAGCGCTTGATTTGCTTGTTGAACATGATATTGGCAACCCGTTCCAGACTTTCCGCCACATCCACCGTCAGCGCCGGCGAAGTCATAACTTCTCCGGCCGTTTTGGCCATGTATTTCCGACGGGCATCCTGATATTTTTTCATCCTTTCAGCGTCCATACCCCAAATCGTCGACCAGATACTCGGCTCGTTCGGCGCAATCTGGTTCCGCATAAGATCAAGTTCGGTCACTACACCCAGTACTTTTCCCTGATCATCCACAACAGGAAATCCCGAAATATCGCATGCCAGCATCAGCTTGGCAACTTCCTTGACCGGAGTCTCTGGTCCGACTTTTACAACTTCAGTTTTCATGATATCTTTTGCAATTTTTTTCGCACTTTCCGCCATTCTAAATGCCTCCTTTTTTGTTTGCGCCTGCATGTGCACTGGCAATAAGCATGATGCCTGATGGCCTGTTTTCCTGATTACATTCAAATTAAAGTAAACTCGAAAAACTTTATTGTATTATATCATGTTTTGATTGAATTTTAAACTGTCATCGCACTAAACAGCTTATATTTTTAAGAAAATGCTGCAGCCTTCCATTCACTCCAGCGCAAATTCAAGGTCAACGTTGGCGTCGACGGTGATGACGCCCGGATCCAGTTCGGTAGGTGTGGATTCCGCCATATCCATGCTGGCCGCTTTTGCCATCACCATGTTCCGGTTCACGGCGCGGGTCGCGTTGCCGGTGGTGCTGAAGCTGGCATGAATCAGATGTCCCAGTGAACGTCCCCCCGCTCTCGCCACTACGGCCGCTTTGCTTCTCGCGTTGGCCACTGCTTCTTCCAGCAGACGGTTTTCAAACAGAGAGCGGTTGTTCAGCCCGAATTCCACTCTGTCAACGGTAACGTTGCAGCCAACGGACTTATCGATGACCGCGCTCAGTTTTTCCAGATTTTTGATTTTCACTTTGTAGTCTGCCCGGGCAACGTAACCGGTCAGCCTGCGTTTATTTTTTTCATAACTGAACTCCGGCTGCAGCGAGTAACGGACCGTCTGGATATCCTCTCCGGGAATGGCCTGTCCCAGCAGAACGTGTTTAAACGCTGCCATATCTTTCGCCAGGTTCTCCCTGGCAGTTTCCGCCACAGCCGCGCGCTTTTCCAGATTTCCGTACAGCGTCGCCATATCCGGCGCAACTTCCGCGCTGGCATGCCCGTTCACAGAAATGCTGTCCCGTTCCGCCGCCATCGCGCCGCTGCAGAGAAATGCAAACACTGTCATCATCACAATCAACAATGCGATACATTTCCGTTTCATAAAAACCTCCGTTTCTGCTGTGCAATCTTAAGGAAACACTGATTAAAAATCTCTGTTAAATCTGTCAACAGTTCTTTTCCGTTTTACAGCGTAACGCGCAACGCTTTTTTCCTCACGCTTCCGCAATCACTTCAATTTCAACCAGCCCGTCTTTGGGAAGAGCCGCCACCTGAACGGCGGAGCGGGCCGGGCAATCCTCTTTGAAAAATTCGGAATACACCGCGTTCATAGCCGCAAAATCCTTCATATCTTTTAAAAAGACGGTAACCTTCACCACTTTTTCCAACCCGGATCCGGCCGCTTCCAGCACGTGCTTTACATTGGTCAGGGACTGGCGGGTCTGCCCCGTCACGCCGCCTTCCGCGAATTGTCCCGTTTCCGGAACCAGCCCTAACTGTCCGGACGCAAACACAAACCCGTTGGCTTTGATTCCCTGGGAATACGGCCCGATTGCCCCCGGCGCTTTGGTTGTCGCTACGATTGTTTTTGCCATGTTCATTACCTCCTGTATAACTGCTGCCTATAGTATTCCAAAACTTTGTGTCAGTTTCATGGAAACCGGATTTTTGTTTGAGCATTTTTCTCTTTTCAATTATATCACAACAGACGTTTTTGTTTTTTTACTTTTTATCACGTTTTGTGTTATAATTCTTTCCGTAAAACGAATATCAGTTGCGTCGTCCCTTGCGGGGCAGAATGGAGACAGAAATGAAAACCATCGGCATTATGGGGGGCATGGGCCCCATGGCAACCGTAGATTTAATGCAGAAAGTCATTGTGGCCACCAAAGCCATCAAAGACCAGGAACATATCCACACGGTCATCGATAACAACACCAATGTGCCGGACCGTTCCGAGTGCATCTTCGGCAAAGGTCCCAGCCCGGTTCCGGAAATGGTAAAATCGGCCAAACTCCTTACCGCCATGGGAGCTGACGTGATCATCATCGGCTGCAACACGGCTCATTATTTTCTGCCGGAAGTGCAGAAACAGGTAAAGACGCCTTTCATTAATATGATTGAAGAGACGGCAAAATTCTGCGAGGAGGAAGGGTATCACACACTGGGGCTTTTGGCCTCCGCAGGAACCTGCGCCTCCGGCATTTACAAAAAAGAATTTGACAAGCTGGGCATGACCCTGCTCCACCCGGAAGAAGCGGAACAGGAAATCATCCACGAAATGATCTACGAAGGCGTAAAAGCTACCAATTATAATTACGACGCCACACCTGCCCAGAACGTGCTGCGCGCCATGGAACAGCGCGGCGTGGAAGCTTTCATCTTAGGCTGTACCGAAGTGCCGGTGGCAGTACAGATGTACAAGCTGCAGGGCTGCTTCGTAGACGCAACGGAAGTACTGGCGGAAAAAGCAGTAGCCTGGGCCGGCGGCGAAGTCATCAGCAGTCTGCCCCGCAAAAGCTGAGCACATGCAGATTTGCAAAATTTTTGCAGATTTGCAAGTTTTTTGTAGAGGAAAGCGCTGTGCAACACGGTTTGAAAGAATCGGAACTCATGCAGTGCTTTTGCAATGTGTTAAGGAAACGCTGATGAATCTGCGTCTCCTTTAGGAAGGATCATGGACGCTTACACACAATATTTCATCATCTGCCCGCTGTTGTTTCTGGGCGGCTTCGTGGATTCCATCGCCGGAGGCGGCGGCCTCATCACCCTACCCGCTTATCTGCTGGCAGGCCTGCCTCCCCACCTGGCGCTGGGCACCAACAAATTCAGTTCGGCCATCGGCACCAGCGTTTCCACCGCGCGCCTGGCCATCAACGGATTTATCAAACTGCGGCCGGCCCTGATCTGTATCGCCGGCGCCTTTATCGGTTCATCCATCGGGTCAAGGCTGACGTTGCTCATCAGCGATGAGATTTTCAACAAGTTGCTGATCATCGTGCTTCCCATCGCGGCGTTTTACGTTATGCGAAACAAGGGACTGAGTCAGGATCCCAACTCTTACGTAGACAAGACGGATGGCAAAACGCCGCTGCGGATTGCTGTCATTGCATTTTTCATCGGCGGGTACGACGGTTTTTACGGCCCCGGGGCAGGCACGTTTTTACTGCTTGCCTTAACGGGCTGGGCCATGCTGGATGTTCGCAATGCGGCCGGACTGACCAAAGCCGCCAACCTGACCTCCAACATCGCCGCGCTGATTACTTTCATCCTCAGCAACAATGTAGATTACCAGTTAGGCCTGGCAGGCGCCGTGTGCAATTTCATCGGTGCGTACATTGGGGCCGGCATGGTGCTGACCAAGGCAAACAAAATCGTCAAGCCGCTGATCATTGTGGTACTGGCGCTGCTGTTTATTAAAATTGTAACGAAGTAGAAGTAGTAATAATAAAAAAGAACAGACATCGCAAAAACGGAAACGATTGCTATTCCATGGACTCCTTCGCCTGTGGCTTCGAAACTCGGAATCGCGTTGCAGGGCAACCCGTCTCCCACTTCCTCACTCCGTCCGCTCAGAAAGCTTCGCGTTGCTCGTTCGTCAAACTGGGACCCTCACGGGTTGCTCTGTCAACACTCAATACAATCACGCAACCGTTTCCTATGTTTTGCTTATGCCTGTTCCTTTTTTATTATAGTTATTTCATTCATCAAAACGTATACACTACGTTCACGCTGCCACCAAAGCCGCGATGCTTGCCGCCGTAACCGTAAATGCTCATCAATCTTACAACACAGCCACACCAAGAGACTTGGCAAGTTTGCGGATGGCAGCTTCAGAAAGTTTGCTGTACTTTACAATCTTAGGTATTGGTTCTCCTTCTTTCAGCATATCTGTTGCTACTCGCTCGTTCAGTTCCTTTTCTGCTTCCAGTCTGCCTTCCTTTCTTCCTTCCTTCAGTCCTTCACGGTGGGCTTCCAGTCTGCCTTTCTCACGCTCCCGTTCTTCATCAAATGTTCCAATAAACATGTTTCTCACCTCCGCCTGATGACCTATCAGAAACGGCCTGATTGCAAAACTGTCCGGCATTTCCCTGATTGCAGCGTCCACAGCCACTTCCAGGTCCTGAACCTCATGATGATACCTTCTTACCGCATCCACCAGCCACGCATACTCCCGCAACGGCTCGCAGGCTTCCATCAGTTTCCGGTTTTTGCCGTAATTGATGTTCAGCATCGTCACCTTAACCTCTATGTCAGCGTCCCCGCCAAACGCGTCACTGAGTTTCAGCACCTGACGTTCCGGCTGCTCCGCCCTGCCGTTGTAAAAACAAATGCAGTGAGGCTTAGGCACTTTTTGCAGATGATGGCTGTACCGGTAATATTCGCTCACTGCGATGTGCTTTTCGTACAACCTGCCGCCATAAATGAAAAAACGCATGGGCATGTTAGGGTTAAACGTGCTTTGATGCTCCCACAGACTCATCTCACTCATGATGATGAAAGACACGTCGTTCTTCATGTTCATGTAGACTGCGTCTTCCAGCGTATTAAACCGGATGTCGTCAGGATTCCTGTGGGCCGAACCGTTTACTGCGTTATACAGCGACAACGTCCATTCCTTATTTGTCGGGTTTCCGAAAATGAACTTGAATACCCGATCTTTGTATTCACGATTTATTTCTTTCAACTAGTTGGCTCCTTTCACGTTGCCTTTTCATGACTGCCGTGAAAAGAATATCTGGCTCATTAACATTATACTGCTGTTTTGCAGCACCAGCAAGGGACGACTTAAGATTTCACAACTCCTCGAACCCCTGATTTCCTCTCCCGGTCACTTCAGTGACCGGACTTTTTTCGTAACTCCAGCAGTGACGCAGCTTTCCAGCCTGCTTTCTGTTATAAATATAGACAGTTTATTTGTCTGTCTCCAGATAGCACTTCTTTCGTTCATTGTATTGCTTTGTTCGGGAAAGCTGCCACTGCGCCGTACCGCCAAATTAGCTTTTCATAACGAAAAACCGCAGCCTGCCATTTCAGGCCAAACCGGCGGAGAAACCCAAAGCCTCCACACTCTTGCAGTTTGACAGTTGTATCTTACGGCTTCGCCTGAACAGACATATAAACTGTCTATCTTTTATATATTAAGAGATAGCGGAACCAAACCCCAGTATCTATGCAGGTTTGCGCTTTAAGGTTGGTCGTTTTTACGACCACGGCATGATAATGGATATAATTATAAAGCTTTAAACGGTCACTTTTAAACCGGAAATAATGAAACAAAACAAAAGGAACAGACATCGCAAAAACGGAAACGATTGCTATTCCATGGACTTATTCGCCTGTGGCTTCGAAACTCGAAGTCGCGTTGCAGGGAAACCCGTCTCCCACTTCCTCACTCCGCCCGCTCAGAATGCTTCGCGTTGCTCGTTCGTCAAACCGGGACCCTCACGGGTTGCTCTGTCAACACTCAATACAATCACGCAATCGTTTCCTAAGTTTTGCTTATGCCTGTTCCTTTTTTATTATAGTTATTTCATTTATCAGAACGTATACGCTACGTTCACGCTGCCGCCAAAGCCGCGGTGCTTTCCGCCGTAACCGTAGATGCTGATGTCTGTCCGCCACGGATTGTCCTT
>JAFSPK010000143.1:0-3684 GCA_017443005.1 Acidaminococcaceae bacterium | reverse complement strand
CTGATGGGCATTGAATGCGGCGGCTCCGACGCCACTTCCGGCATCGCCAGCAATCCGGCCGTGGGGGAGCTCAGCGATATTCTGGTAGACATGGGCGCCACCACCATGATGAGTGAGTCCATTGAATGGATCGGCGGCGAGCATGTACTGGCCAAACGCGGCGCCAACAAAGAAATCCATGACCAGATCATTGAAGTCTGCCGGGCTTACGAAGAGCACCTGACCGCAGCGGGCCAGGACTGCCGTGCGGGCCAGCCCACGCCGGGCAACAAGACAGGCGGTCTGTCCACACTGGACGAAAAGAGCCTGGGCTGCATCCGCAAGGGCGGCACCCGCCCTGTAGTGGAAGTACTGGAACAGGGAGTGCCTCCGACCAAACGCGGTGCTGTCGTCATGGATACTGCGGGCTACGATATTTCTTCCGTAACCAGTATGGCTGCTGCCGGCTGCCAGGCCATCATCTTCACCACAGGCCGCGGCACCCCCACCGGCAATGCCATCGTGCCGGTATTAAAAGTTACGGCCAACGGGCGCACCTACCAGAAGATGGAAGACAACATGGACATCGATCTGAGCGCCATTATCCGGGGGGAAAAGACCTATCAGGAAATGGGGCGGGAGATGGTGGATGCCATCCATGATATTTGCAACGGCAAGATGACGAAAGCGGAAGCGTTCGGCTTCTCCGATATTGCCGTGGACCATGTGTGCCGGTTCGTGTGATATCTGAAAATGCTAATCCCCGGAATCAGCTGATTCCGGGGATTCTGTTATTTATTCCCATTCAATCGTCGCCGGCGGCTTGCTGGTAATATCATACACAATGCGGTTGACACCCTCTACTTCGTTGACAATGCGCCTTGAGATGGTATCCAGCACACTGTAGGGAATGTGGGCCCAGTCGCTGGTCATACCGTCAGTAGACAACACGGCCCGCAGCGCCACAGTGTAGCTGTAGGTGCGTCCGTCTCCCATGACGCCCACGCTGTGAATGTTGGGCAAGCAGGCAAAATACTGCCAGATGGTACGGTCCAGCCTGGCATTGGCAATCTCCTCCCGGAAGATGGCGTCCGCCTCTCTGGTAATCTTCAGTTTTTCTTCCGTCACTTCCCCCAGCACACGGATGGCCAGACCCGGTCCCGGGAAAGGCTGCCGCCACACCAGTTCTTCAGGGATACCCAGCTCGATCCCCACTGCCCTCACTTCATCTTTAAATAATTCCCGCAGCGGTTCGATCAGCTGCAGATCCATATCTTCCGGCAGGCCGCCCACATTGTGATGACTCTTGATGGTAGCGCTGGTACCGGTGCCGCCGCTTTCCACCACGTCGGGGTAAATGGTTCCCTGTACCAGAAAGTCCACCTTTCCCAACTTCTGCGATTCTTCATCAAACACGTGGATGAACTCTGCCCCGATAATTTTGCGCTTTTGCTCCGGTTCGGTAACACCTTTCAGTTTGCCAAGGAAACGTTCCGCCGCATTCACCCGGATAAAGTTCATATCAAAGGTATCTTTGAAAACTTTTTCCACCTGATCCCCTTCATCTTTACGTAACAGACCGTGATCCACAAAGATGCAGGTGAGCTGTTTGCCAATGGCTTTATGTACCATCACCGCCGCTACGGAAGAATCTACCCCGCCGCTGAGGGCGCAGAGCACTTTTTTATCTCCTGCCTTTGCTTTTATTTCCTCCACTTTACGTTCCACAAAAGACTTCATGGACCAGTCGCCTTTCAGATGGCAGATTTCAAACAAAAAGTTGGCAATCATCTTTTTGCCGAACGGTGTGTGCTCCACTTCCGGATGGAACTGCACGCCGTAGAACTTTTTCTCCGCATTGCCTACTGCCGCCACGGGGCAGTCGCCGGTAACGGCCAATAATTCAAATCCCCCAGGCGGTTCCGCCACAAAATCCGTGTGGCTCATCCAGCATATATTCTGTTCGATCAGGTTTGCAAACAACGGCGTTTTTACATCCAGTTCAATCGCTGTCTTTCCATACTCCCGGATGTTTGCGGATGAAACTTTGCCGCCTAACGTCTGGCACATGAACTGATGACCGTAGCAGATTCCCAGCACCGGAACGCCCAATTCAAAAATACCCGCATCCGCTTTAGGCGCATTCTCCACATACACGCTGGCCGGACCTCCGGACAGAATGACAGCCGCGGGCTGCATTTCTTTAATCTTTTCCAGCGGGCAGGAATAGGGAACGATTTCGCAGTACACACTGCATTCCCGCACCCGCCGGGCAATCAGCTGGGCGTATTGGGCGCCGAAGTCAATGACCAGTACCAATTCGTGATTTTTCTTCATTATAATTTGTTCCTCCTCATAAAAACCAAAACAATACAAACCAATCCGAAATAAAAGCTCTGAACACTGATTGTAATTATTTCTTAATTCTTATCGTACCCTGTGTCAATTACAATCATACCGTTTGAAATACCGTTTCAAACAAGAAAAATATATCACAAAAAAACTCACTTTGGCAATAAAATATCTTAGAAAAAATGACAAAAATTTTGTGACAAATTGACAAAAATCGTTGACAAAAAAAACGGTCTTCGATATGATAATTATACACTAGTATAACTGTAGTGTATAATTAATTTTTTTTGAGAGGGATAGTGATTATGAGAGGAACTGCTGAAAATCAAATCAAATTTATTTCTAAAAAACTGGTCCGGTCTTTCTTTATAGACCGTAAACTTGATTATCTTTTTTCTTTACTGGCTGCTGACGTTTACTATTTGGGAGCCGGCAAAAATATGCAGGCAGAAGGAAAAAAGAAGGTCGAGTTTTTTATTACCAAAGCCTACGGGAATCTGCTTCCCTGCAGCGTGATACATGAAAAGTATACGACGAAGCGGATCGGATGGGAACATTGGCTTTGTGAAGTTGTCTGCGATCTTCAGGTAACGGAAGAAAGCCGGGAAGCCGAACAGGAATGTCTGCATGAGGCATTGCTGTTCCGCCGTCGTAAGGATGCAAAGATTGGCCAAAACCCTTGGGAACTGGTCTTTATTCATAATTCAATCACCACCAAGTGGTTCTCACCGGAGGAAATGCTGGCGATCCAGCAGGCAAATCGGACCCGTCGGAACACGCATTTATATAATGGCCTGACAGATCGGGAAAAGAAACTTGTGCGCATGATCCGAAGCGGAATACAGATTCGGGATATTGCCGCGGAATTCGGCCTGGCAGAAATTACGATTAAAAAGGCGCTTGCCAAGTTGTATCAGAGATACAATGTAAAGAACCGTTCCCGGTTGTGCGCTTACTTTGACGCAGAAGAAAACAATTTTTAATCATCGTTTCCTTTAGCGTTTGATAGCTAAAAGCGGCAGGTTGCAACTGCAACCTGCCGCAATTTTTTATTTCCTTATTTATCTGTAACCGGGCATTACATCATGCCGGGCATCCCTCCGGGAGGCATGGGGGGCATAGCCGGTTTCGGTTCCGGTTTGTCCGCCACCAGGGTCTCGGTGGTCAGTACCATGGACGCGATGGAAGCCGCGTTCTGCAGCGCGCTGCGGGTAACCTTGGTAGGATCCACAATACCGGCTTCAATCATGTCTACATATTTTTCATTCAGCGCGTCAAAGCCTACGCCTTTCTTGGAATGACGGATCTTGTCAACGATAACAGCGCCTTCCAGACCGGCGTTGTGGGCAATCT
>JAFSPK010000142.1:0-30598 GCA_017443005.1 Acidaminococcaceae bacterium | reverse complement strand
GGCGTGATTATCGGACCGGAAGGCGGGCTTTCCAATGAAGAGGTAAAAGCTGCGCAGGAAGCAGGCGGCATTGCGGTAAGCCTGGGGCGGCGGATTTTGCGAACAGAAACGGCCGGGCTGGTGGCGGCCGCGGCGATTTTGTATGAAACGGATAATCTGGGGATATGAATAGAAAACAGTAGCTGGAAGTCAGTATAAAAGTGAAACATGAAGCGGAAGAAGTAACAGCGGAAATAGTTTGGGGACAGGAACATGGAACAGTGGCTGGAAGTCAGCATAAAAGTAAAACATGAAGCGGAAGAAGTAACGGCAGAAATCTTGCGGGAGGCCGGCGCCCGGAACGGAGTGGCCATAGAAGACCCGGTGCTGTATGAAACGGTGCGCAAGTCATTGCCTTTTGAACTTTGCGACCCGTTGCCGGAAGAGACGGATTTATCTGTGGTGACGGTAACGGCGTATTATCCGGAAGATGAAGAACTGCAGAAAAGACTGGAGCGTATCGAAGCGGAACTGACCGCGGTGGAAAAACGGATTGGACGCTTTCGTATCGGGCCCACGTTGTTCCGAAAAGTCAGTGAAACGGACTGGTCGGATGAATGGAAGCAGTATTTCCATGTAACGAGGGTAGGGAAACATATTGTAGTGAGACCATCGTGGGAAAGCTATGAACCGGAAGCGGAGGACATCATGCTGGAACTGGATCCCGGTATGGCTTTCGGAACGGGGACGCATCCGACGACAGTTCTTGTATTGGAAGCCCTGGAAAAAATGGTCCATCCCGACACCACGGTGTTCGATGTGGGAACGGGCAGCGGCATTTTGGCCATGACCGCGGCAAAGCTGGGCGCAAAAAGTATCAAAGCAGTGGATATAGACGGAGTTGCGGTGCGGACGGCAATGGAAAATATTGCAAAAGCCGGACTGGCAGACCGCATCGAAGTAAAACAGGGCGACCTGCTTCACGGTACGGAGGGCAAAGCCGATGTGATCGTAGCCAATATACTGGCGGACATCATTATCCTGCTGCTGCCGGATATTCCCGGTAAGCTGAAGGAGGGCGGCCTGTTCTTCGCCAGCGGTATCATTGAAGATTATCAGCAGGCCGTAACCGAAGCCGCGGAAAAAGCGGGACTGCGGGTGAAAGAAGTGACCCGCATCAAAGACTGGGTGGGGCTGCTGATGGAAAAAGCTTACTAATGAAAAAGTTTCCGATTGGCCGGCGGTTTCTGAATTGTGATGACAATATAAATTGTGACGACAATACGCGTTCTAACATTGTAAATGGATTGAGAGTCAGGAAAGATATTATAATGAACAAAATTGCGTTTATGACATTGGGCTGCAAAGTAAATCAGGCGGATACGGCCAGCATGCAGGAACTGTTCCGGCAGGCGGGATACATTGTTTGCGATTTTACGGAAGAGGCCGATGTGTATGTGGTAAATACCTGTGTGGTGACCAACACGGGACAGCAGAAGTCAAGGCAGATGATCCGGCGGGCCATCCGCAAAGAGAATGACGCGCTGATCGTGGTGACGGGCTGCTATCCCCAGACCGCCGCGGAGGAAGTGAAATCCATCGACGGGGTAGACCTGATCATTGGTACCCAGGACCGGGCGAAAATCGTGACGCTGGTGGAAGCGGCGCTGGACAGAAAACAGGCAATGAAAAGGGCTTCAGAGGTTTCTGATTCTGTGGCTGAAAGAATAATAGCAGATGCTGATTCCAATGAGCAGGCAATTGTACAAAAACAATTTGTACAGTTACGCACTTCTGCAGTGGATGACGAAGTACGCCCCTGGGAACAGGGCGTGCGGTTTGAGGAAATGTCAGGGGGCAATGAAGCGGACAAGACCCGGGCCTACCTGAAAATTCAGGAAGGCTGCAACCAGTATTGCTCCTACTGCATCATTCCCTACGCACGGGGACCGATTCGTTCCCGGAGCCTGCAAAGTATAAAAGAAGAAGTGCTGCGCCTTACGAAAGCGGGATACAGGGAAATTGTCCTGATCGGTATTCATCTTGGCTGCTATGGGAAAGAAATGAAAGACGGAACGACGTTATATGATGCGGTCCGGGCAGCGCTTTCCGTCCCGGACTTGCAGCGCCTGCGTCTGGGTTCCCTGGAATCGGTGGAAGTGGAACCGCGCCTGTTGGATTTGATGGCAGAGGACAAACGCCTGTGTCCTCATCTGCACTTGCCCCTGCAGAGCGGGTGCGATAAGGTTTTAAAAGATATGCACCGTCCGTACGATACGAAGCGATTCGCAACGCTGTTGGAGCAGATCCGTAAGGAAGTTCCCGGCGTTGCGATTACGACAGATGTTATCGTGGGTTTTCCCGGCGAAACGGAAGACGACTTTTCCGCAACCTGCCATTTTGTGAAACGATGCGGCTTCGCCAAGATGCACATCTTCCCGTACTCCAAACGAAAAGGCACACCGGCGGCAGCAAGGCAGGACCAGATTCCGGAAACCGTAAAGAAATACCGGGCGGAAAAACTGGCAGAGCTGGACAAAGAAATGCAGCAGGCGTATTTTGCACAAAATGTGGGAACAAATCATGCGGTGCTGGTGGAACAACCGATAATAACAGACAAGAAAGCCACCGGATGTGTAGAAGGTTTAACGGAAAACTACATCCGGGTAGAATTCCAAGGCGTACCGGATTTGTGCGGTAAAATGATAGATGTCAAAATCACGGAAGCATTAATTGACAAGTGTAAAGGCATCATTTTATAATTTGAAGTAGTTGCAGGTAAGAAAAAGAAATGAGCAAAACATTGTGAAGCATTTCGTTTGAGCGTTTACCGGGCAACCCGTGAGGGTCCCAGTTTGACGAGCGAGCAACGCGAAGCTTGCTGAGCGGGCGGAGTGAGGAAGTGGGAGACGGATTGCCCAGTAAACGCAACTTCGGGTTTCGATGCCATAGGCGTATGAATCCATGGAATAGCAAGCGTTTACGGTTTTGCGAATTCTTTTCCTAACGAAGTATTTTAAAGGAGGCATTATCATGAGTGACTGTATCTTTTGCAAAATCGCGGCAGGCGAAATCCCATCCAACAAAGTGTACGAAGACGACAAGATGATCGCATTCAAAGATTTGGAACCGGCAGCCCCGGTCCACGTGCTTTTAGTACCCAAAACCCATGCGGACAATGTGATGAAAGCAGAACCGGCATTGGTTGGTTACATGCTGGGCAAAGTGGCGGAGATTGCAGAAAAGCTTGGGATTAAAGAGGACGGATTCCGCCTGATCATCAACACAGGGAAAGACGGCGGACAGACCGTACAGCACCTGCACATCCATCTGATCGGTGGGAAAGCCATGGGCTGGCCTCCCTTCCCGAAAGAATCATAATCAAATACCGTGGCATGATTCAGCTGCCGTAAGTCGGATTGGCGGTCAGACACCGGAATTTTGCGCTGGATTTCTTTTTCTGTTTTTCATAAAAAACTGTGAAAAGAATGGAATTTTGCGGTGTGGATTTGTTGACAGATTCTGCCATTTGCGATATAATCTACTGGTAAAATTGTGTGCAGGTGTTTTGTGACGCCTGTGCGTAATGAAATAAATGGAACACTTCCCTAAGTGTGTGGAGGGAGGGAGATCAGATGGCAGAAGTTAAAGTTGGCAAGGGCGAGTCCCTGGAAAGCGCGCTGCGCCGTTTCAAACGTGCGACCCAGAAGGCCGGTATTCTTTCCGAAGTAAGAAAACGCGAACACTACGAAAAACCCAGCGTTGCGCGTAAGAAAAAATCCGAAGCAGCCAGAAAACGTAAGTCCAGATAATTGGAGGCGGGTCGGATGACCACAAAAGAAAAACTGTTGGCTGATATGAAGCAGGCGATGAAGGACAGGGAAGCGGGCAAGCTTCGTCTCGAAGTGATCCGTATGGTTCGGTCCGACATCCGCAATGCGGAAATCAACGGAAAAAACAAAGAAGAGCTTACTGAAAATGAAGTATTAGCTGTGATCATGAAGGCAGTCAAGATGCGGGAAGACTCTCTGGCTGAATTCATCAAGGGCAAACGTGAAGATTTAATCGACCAGACCAATAAGGAACTGGAGATTCTGAAAGCGTATCTGCCGGCAGCTATGAGCGATGAAGAATTGACGGCGATTATCAAAGAAGCAATTGCTTCCGTCGGCGCGACAGGTCCGAAAGAAATGGGGATAGTCATGAAAGCGGTGATGCCCCGGGTACAGGGCCGGGCCGATGGTAAGCGCATCAATACAATCGTGAAAAACTTATTACAGTAAACAACGAATAACAGTGTCGAAAGGCACTGTTATTTTTTTGGAAAAATTCGTGAATTCTATGTAGAAAATTACATTTTTTGTGGCGTCCGGGCTGATATCATAGTATAATAATAGCTAAAGAATTCCTATTTATTGATAGCAAACGTGTACGGTTTTGCGAAGCCTTTTCCTGACAGAAAAAAATGGAGGAATTATTATGTCTAAATTATTCGTGGGCGGCAGTGCCAGCCTGTTTCTGATTATAATCGGCGTATTTATCTTTTTGCAGTTTGTGCCGGTGGGACTTTGGATTTCCGCCATTTCCGCAGGGGTCAGCATCAGCATTTTCAATCTGGTGGGGATGCGTCTGCGCCGGGTCCCGCCGGATAAAATCGTACTTCCTCTGATCAAGGCAAACAAGGCAGGCCTTCATGTGAATTCCGACCAGCTGGAAGCCCATTACCTGGCAGGGGGTAACGTGGACCGGGTCATCGACGCCCTGATTGCAGCGCATCGGGCAGCTATTAACCTTACCTTTGAACGGGCCTGCGCCATTGATCTGGCCGGTCGCGACGTGCTGGAAGCGGTACAGATGAGCGTTAACCCGAAAGTCATTGAAACGCCGGTCGTTGGCGCGGTGGCGAAAAACGGTATCGAATTGCGGGTTAAAGCGCGGGTTACCGTGCGCGCCAACATTGAACGGCTGGTTGGCGGCGCCGGGGAAGCGACTGTAATTGCCCGCGTCGGGGAAGGCATCGTTTCCACGGTAGGTTCTTCGGAAATGCACACTGATGTGCTGGAATCACCGGAACATATTTCCAAAACGGTTTTGGATAAAGGGCTGGACGAAGGCACTGCCTTTGAGATTCTGTCCATTGATATTGCGGATGTTGACGTGGGACGTAACATCGGCGCGGCCCTGATGACCGATCAGGCGGAAGCGGACAAACGCATCGCCCAGGCGAAAGCGGAACAGCGTCGTGCCATGGCAGTTGCCAAGGAACAGGAGATGAAAGCTTATACCCAGGAGATGAAAGCCAAGGTCGTGGAAGCGGAAGCCAAAGTGCCGGAAGCCATGGCAGATGCGTTGCGGCAGGGGAATCTGGGTGTGATGGATTATTACCGTATGAACAATATCAACGCGGATACCCAGATGCGAAAGGCTATTTCCGGGACGGACACGCCGGAAGAAGTGTAATGAGAGGTTGCGAAGCAGAGTTGTTGCAAGTGTTAGGCAACGGTATTCGTAGTGTCAGAGTTGTCAGGTAATGTTTCAGGAGCTTTACCATGTTTTTTAACCGTAATTATATACCGGCTGTTCCCATTCGGGAGGAACAGCGCCTTTCGGAAGAAGAGGAACTGGCGAGACAGTTGAAACGGGAAGCCAGGATTTTTTTCCCTGACAGGAAGCTTCCGGATTTTGATACGCCAGACCTGCCGGACCTTCCCAACGAGCAGCAGGAAGCGGATACCACCCTGTCGTCGGATACGGTCTTTGGACAGAAGTCGCAGTTCCCGGAAAGAGGACGCGGAAGACAACGGCCGGAACCGCGTGATACTGTGCCGGATCCGGAAGAACGATCAGTGGTTTTGAAGGACCACGATGATATCTGTCGGGAAGAGGACAGCATGTGGCGCAAACCGGATGGAACCTTTTCTCATCATGAAGTTGAAGCCGCGCGGGAGGAAGCGGAACAGATTGCAAAAAACAGACAACGGTTGCAAACCAGCGGACAAATCAATTTACAACCGGCTGAAAATGAAATCGGGTTACAAATGGGGGGAACGAGCCAAAGTGTTCAACCCCGCTTAAATAAACAGGACGTAAAACGGGGCATCCGCTTACAGGTCATACTGGATAAGCCCCGGGCTATCATGCCTTGGAAGGGGGATATTTTCTAATGTTAAACAAAGTAAATCTCGATGCAAAATTGAAAAAATCAGATCTGAAAAAGCTGTTGGACGAGAAACTGGGCTATGAACTGGGTAAAGCACAGCGTGCGGCAAGAGATGCAGGCATGCCGGTGATCATGGTCTTTGAAGGCTGGCGTCATTCCCGCCGCAGCGAAATCGTCGGGAAGATGATGCAGTATATGGATGCCCGCGGATTCCGGGTTTTCACTTCCACTAGAGTTACGGAGCAGGAGAGGCAGCAGCCTTTCTTTACCACGTTTTGGAAACGACTTCCGCCTCCGGGGAATATCTTTGTTTACCGTCACAGCTGGTACTACCTGAAAAATGATATTGAAGTAAAGAATGAAGAAAAATCCACCCGGGTTACTTTTGATCAGATCAACGCGTTTGAAAAGATGCTGACAGACGGACATTATTGCCTGCTGAAATTCTTCGTTCATGTTTCGGAAAAGCAGCAGGAAAAAAATAAGAAAGCCATCATTAAGGAAACGGGCAAGGCCTGGAAACCTGTCCATGAAATTTATACCGAAGAAGGGAACTATGACAAGTTCTACAAACGGTATGACGAGATGCTGAAGGCTACCGACACGGAGAATGCTCCCTGGAACCTGATCAGCGGGGATGACGTGGACGTGGCGGAATACGAAATTTTCAATGCAGTAGTGGATGGCATCAACAAAGCGGTAAAGGCGTTTACCACATATAAAGAAGCGCAGCGCCTGTCTACGAATGTCAGTGACAGCAAGCGCAAGTATGATATTCTCAGCAAAGTGGATTTAAGCAAGGATGTTTCCAAGGACGAATATAAGGAGAAGCTGAACGAATATCAGAAACGGCTCCGGGAATTGCAGGTGGAAGCGTTCAACAAAGGCATAGCCACGATTCTCGCATTTGAAGGCTGGGACGCCGGTGGCAAAGGCGGCGCCATCAAACGTGTAGCGGAAGCGCTGGACCCCTTGGACTTCAGCGTACATCCTTACTCTGCTCCCAATCAGGTTGAAAGGTTGTTCCATTATATGTGGCGTTTCTGGTTCAACATTCCCGAACCGGGACATATTGCTCTGTTTGATCGCACTTGGTACGGGCGGGTCATGGTAGAACGCATTGAAAAAATTACGCCGGACGTGGATTGGCGCCGGGCTTACGACGAAATCAACGAAACGGAGAAAGAGTGGGCGGACGCCAATATGGTCGTCCTGAAATTCTGGCTCCAGATTGATAAGGACGAACAGGCCCGCCGGTTCAAAGAACGGGAGAACAATCCGGAAAAACTGTGGAAGATTACCGACGAAGACTGGCGCAACCGGGCCAAGTGGGCGGAATATGAAGACGCTGTCAACGAAATGCTGGGCCGCACCAATACGGACTACGCGCCCTGGATTATTGTGGAAGCCAACAGCAAATACTACGCGCGGCTGAAAGTGTTGAAGACCATCATCGACGCGCTGGAGAAAAAGCTGAAAGCAAAATAAGGATTTGTACACGAATCGGACGGCAAGGGAATACGTGAGCAATCAGTTTCGGATTTGCGAAGTCTTTCCTTTGCTATCAGGAATTATGGATAGTTGCATTGAAGTGAGGTCAGTTGTTTGAGCTGGAATCTGCAAAAAGAAATTAAGGAAATCCTTGCAACAGAAATCGGAACCCAGATATTTGCCCCGGGGCGAAGAACCCCGGTGGCTTTTTTATACCCGAATACTTACCATCTGGGAATGTCCAATCTGGGCCTGCATATTTTGTACCAGATCCTGAACCGGGACGGGTGGGCGTGCGAACGAGTTTTCCTTCCGGATGAAAAGAAACGGGAAGAGTATGCCAAAACGAAAACAGCTCTGTTCTCCATGGAGACCCAGCGCCCGTTGGCAGACTTTCCGTATATCTGTGCTACCCTTTCCTTTGAGATGGATTACCTTAATTTTCTGATTCAGCTGCAGATGGGGCACATTAAACTGCTCTCAGAAGAACGGGGAGAAAAGGATCCCTTTGTCATCATCGGCGGTCCCTGCGCTACTTTTAATCCGGAACCGCTGGCAGATTTTGCGGATTTTGTGGTCATCGGCGAAGGGGAGGAGACGCTGCCGAAACTGCTGAGGCTTTTGGAACAGCTTCGTATGGAAAAGAAAACGCGCAGGGAAAAGCTGCTGGCAGCGGCACAGCTGCCCGGCGTGTATGTTCCGCAGTTTTATGCGCCGCAATATGATGAGACCGGTTCTGTGATTGCCATGGAACGGATGGAAACAGTACCGGAAAAAATCAGCCGACAGTGGGTAAAAGATCTGGATGCCTATCCCCATACTTCGGCAATCGTTTCCCCTTATACGGAATTTGCCAACATGTTTATTGTGGAAGTGGCCCGGGGCTGCGGGAGGCATTGCCGGTTCTGCATGGCGGGCTACTGTTTCCGCAGACCCCGTAACCGCAATTTGGATCTGCTGTTGCAGGATATCCGGCAGCGTCCGGAGCAGACGGCCAAAGTGGGACTGATGGGTGCGGCGGTGTCCGATTATCCGGAAATGAAAAAGCTGACCACGACATTGGCGGAAGAACAAGTTCCTTTTTCCTGTGCATCCCTGCGGGCCGATTCGCTGGATCTGCCGCTGGTGCAGGCACTGGCCGGAAGCGGACAGCGTACCATGACGGTAGCGCCGGAAGCGGGCAGTGCCCGGATGCGTGCGGCTATCAACAAAGGAATTACGGAAGAGCATATCTATCAGGCGATGGAGTATGCCGCACGAGCCGGGATGCCAAACATCAAGTTATATTTTATGATTGGTCTTCCGGGAGAGACTGACGAAGATATTGATGAGATGATTGAACTGGTGCACCGTGTGCGCAGCCGAATGGACGAACTGGGACATAAAGGCGACCTGATCCTTTCCGTCAATGCTTTTATTCCCAAACCGTTTACACCGTATCAGTGGTCCCCGCTGGAAGATATAAAAGTTTTGAAACGCAGAGTTAAGATGCTGCAAAACGGATTCAAAAAAGACAGGCGTATCCGCCTGCTTACTGAGTCGTTGAAAGAGACGGTATTACAGGCTGTATTGGCACGGGGAAACCGACAGATTGGTAACGTTTTAGCTTGGGCGGCAGAAAACCGGACGGGATTGAAAGAAGCCTTTCAGTTTCATCAGATACAGACGGAAGAGATGGCCTGTCGTGAAATCCGGACGGAGGCAATCCTTCCATGGGATCATCTGGACATGGGTGTAACCAAAGCATACCTGTTAAAAGAAATGGAAAATTCCCAAAAGGGAAAGTTTACGCCGGGCTGTTTCGAAGGCTGTAAACGTTGTGGAATTTGCAAATAAAAAATTAAAATTTAAATCCAAATGAGGAAAATGAATGCAAAACGATTTCAGGTTGACGTCACATAATAATATCTGGTTCGGATACTTTGACCGCTTTGAGCAGGCCGGTTTTACTACCGCCTGTTCTTGCCGGCTGCATGGGGAAAGCGACATGGTTCCCGGTACGCTGAACATGGCGTTGCATGTAGGAGACAATCCCCAAAAAGTTCTTCGCAACCGGCAAAAATTTGCTGCGGCGATCGGTGTAAAACCGGAACGGTTTACTACCTGTGCCCAGGTACATGGAAGCAATGTGCAGGTGGTTACGGAAGAGAGGATTGGAAGCGGCGCAGAGTCTTTTTCCGACACGATTCCGGAAACGGATGCGCTGATCACTAATCTGGCAGATGTACCCCTGCTTTTGTTTTATGCAGATTGCGTTCCGGTCCTGCTGGCAGATCCCAAAACGGGAGTCATCGGTCTGGCACATGCAGGCTGGCGGGGAACTGCAGCGCAGATTGCAAAGAAAACGGTGGCTGCCATGCAGGAGACTTTTGGCGTTCAGCCGGAAAATCTGCTGGCGGCCATCGGTCCCTCTATCGGCGGCTGCTGTTATGAAGTGGATGATGTTGTGGGAATCCAAATGCAGGAATACGCAAGCTGCTTTACAGAAAAATGTAACGGGAAATACTGGCTGGACCTTTGGCAGGTCAACCGGCAGCAGTTGATGGAAGCGGGTGTCGCTCTTTCTAACATTTCAACCGCCGGCGTCTGCACCAACCATAACCCTGAATTGTTCTGCTCCTACCGTTATGAGAATGGAAAAACGGGACGCATGGGCGTTTGTCTGTGCCGGAAAGAGTGAAACGCAGGGTTGCATCAGTTCACCTGTAAGGTTCGGTTTCAGAGCCTGATACAGTTCATTTTTACTTGCTGAAAATCTGCTTTTCTGTTATGCTTTATTGTGGTATAATTTCTATTATTTATGTAAGTTGATTTTTGATACATTTTTATATATTAAATTCGAAAATCGAAAATCAGAAATATTGATTTATAAAGAGGGTTTGTTTTATGTTGGCAGATAATCTGCATAACGTGAAGGAAACGATTGCATCGGCATTGGCACGACGTACTGAGCGGAAAGAGACCGGCGATGAGGTTTGTCTGGTTGCCGTCACGAAAAATCATCCGGCTGCTGTGGTAACGGAAATACAGTCGCTGGGTGTTGGGAATATCGGTGAGAACCGGGTTCAGGAAGCCCGGGAAAAACAGCAACAGGTAGGACATCCGGGAAAGTGGCACCTGATTGGTCATCTGCAGACCAATAAGGCAAAACAGGCTGTGGAATTTTTTGATCTGATCGAATCTGCGGACAGCGAGCATCTGCTGCGGGCGCTGGAAAAGGAAGCGAAGAAGCAGGGCAAAGTCATGGATGTGCTGATTCAGATCAATGTGGCTCGGGAACCGCAAAAGACCGGTTTTTTGCCGGAAGACTATGAGGCTGTATTGCCGTTGCTGGATTCGTTTCCCCATATCAGGGTAAGAGGAATTATGGTCATCGCCCCCAATACACCGGATCAAACTGTATTGCATTCTGTGTTCCGGCAGGGTTACGATTATTTTTGCACATTGAAACGGCAGCGTAAGGATATCGACTTCCTTTCCATGGGCATGACCAGTGATTATGCGATTGCCGTGGAAGAGGGGGCTAACATGGTGCGAGTGGGTACTGCATTGTTTGGCGCCAGGGATTACAATAATCGGGGGTACTGATTCTGAAACAACCTGACTTCTTTCACAACCTGTAACACAGGGATGCTGGCCCGGGGTTCCCGGCAGCAACATCGTAAGCATAGCACATGCAATATGACATTTGAGCATAAATATACAAGGAGACGCAACATGGGGAAAAAGAAATTTTTAGAACGTATTTCGGATGCGTTAGGCTTATATGATCCGGATGATCCGAACCGCGAGATGGATGAGGAAGAGGACGACGAAGAAGAGGAAGAAGTAGTGGAGAAACCGGCAAAGAGAGGTTTCCCGAAAGCAGTCCGCCAGGCTCCTGTTCCGGTAGCAAAAGAAGAACCGGAACCTGTTCCTGCGGATAAAGAAGCAAAAGGAAAAAAGCCGGGTCTGTTGTCACGGATGCGGAAAAGCAAAAAAGAAAACCGTACAATTCAGATGAAGACAACGACAGAGGTCCGGGTGGTAGTCATTGAACCCACCAGCTTTGATGATTCCCAAAAAGTGGCAGATTTCCTGCGGAACGACCAGCCGGTGGTGGTAAACTTTGAAACAACGGAACCTGCTGTACGGAAACGTATGACAGACTTTATCAGCGGAACGATTTACGCGTTAAACGGTACGGTCCGGACAATTGGACCGAATATTCTGGTCTGTGCGCCCCGTAATGTGGATATTGACGCAGAGGCCGAGGTGTATAACGGAGAAAGAGGGGGATCCCCGTGGCCGA
The DNA here is from genome assembly GCA_017443005.1 of Acidaminococcaceae bacterium. Lineage (GTDB taxonomy): Bacteria > Bacillota > Negativicutes > Acidaminococcales > Acidaminococcaceae > Succiniclasticum. The sequence goes on along the minus strand of JAFSPK010000142.1, from coordinate 18,677 downwards.
AAAACTGAATTTGCACAAGCTTGCTTTTATCGGCGGCGGCGCTATGGGTGAGGCAATCATAAAAGGAATTACCGGCGCCGGGCTGATGGATCCGGCGGCGATCTTTGTGGGAGCACATCGGCAGGAACGCGCGGATTATCTGCACGAAACGTATGGCGTAACCGGACTCGTTGATAATTGTGAAGCGGTAAAAGATGCAGACATGGTCGTATTGGCAATCAAACCGCAGATGGTGGACAGTGTGCTGCGCGGCGCGCTGGTTTCCGCTGTCCCTGCAAAAGCAGTCATCCTTTCCATCATGGGTTCTGTGACGATTGAAAAGATTGCCGGGATATTCAACGGGCATCCCGTGATCCGTACCATGCCCAACACACCGCTGGCAGTGGGAGCCGGCATGACGGCCATCGCTCCCGGTACCGGGGTGAGTGAAGAAGCGGTGAAAACAGCGGAGCAGATTTTTGGCTGCTGCGGAGAAACGCTGCGGATTCAGGAAAAGGATATTGAAGCGGTCACGGCGGTCTCAGGCTGCGGGCCGGGATATGTATATGTGATGATCGACGCGCTGGCGGATGCAGGCGTGATGGCCGGACTGCCCAGGGCGGCAGCCATCAAACTGGCGGCTCAGACGTTTGCCGGTTCGGGTAAAATGGTATTGGAGACGGGGAAGCATCCCGCTGTACTGCGCGACATGGTGACATCGCCCGGCGGTACTACCATCGCCGGTATCAAAGCACTGGAAAACGGTGCGGTTCGCGGCGCTCTGTACAACGCAGTCCAGGCGGTTCTGGACCGAAGCGAAGAGTTAAAGGGAAACAAATAGGTATGGCAGACAGAGATAAAATATTACGTTACTTCAAAGCAAGCGGGGATGAAGAACTGGCGGCGCGGTTGGTGGATCTGGCAGAAGCGGCCCGGAAAACAGCCAGGTACAAGGTCAGCGAGTTTCTGGATCCCCATGGCAGAAATGTGGCGGAAATCGTGGCGGCAAATTTTGAAGGCATTCGTCTGGAATCGGATGGCGGGTTTGCCAACGCGGAAAGATCCAGGATTGCGTTTGTGGCAGAGGATTTTTACAGTACACCGGATTTTGGACTGGTCTGCTATCTTGTTTCCTGGGATAAGCGGTATTATACATTAGGTCACAGGGATATCTTGGGCGCGTTCATGGGCATGGGCTGCGAGCGCGAAATCATGGGGGATATCGTACTGGTGCCGGAAGGCGCCCAGTTTGTGGCGGACAAATCGTTTGCTAACTATATTGAAAGCAATCTGTGCCAAATCGGTGCGGCCCATGTGAGTCTGCAGCAGATTGGCAGAGAGGAATTGAAGGAAAAGGAAGAAAAAGTTAAAATTATTTCGGCTACCGTAGCAGCTTTGCGGCTGGATTCGGTGGCGGCAGCGGGATATGGCATCAGCCGTTCCCGGATGGCAGAGGAAATCAAAAGCCAAAACGTGAAGCTGAACTGGAAAGAAGCAAAGAGCGCATCCCAAACTGTAGCAGAGGGCGATGTAATTTCGTTTCGCGGACGGGGCCGGGTGGAGCTTTCCGAAATTCGCGGTACTACAAAAAAAGGACGCTGCGCGATTACGCTGAAGCGGTATATATAACTGTTGTGATGAGATTTGCATGGCACTGCCATGATTATCAATACAGATTGGACAATGTGATCTAGTAATGATTATTCAGTATTATAGCAGGAGGAATAAATATGCTTACACCATTGGACTTAAATGGGAAAACTTTTTCCAAGAGTTTTCGCGGTTATGACACAGACGAAGTGAACCAGTTTTTTTTGCAGATTTCCAAAGAATATGAACGGTTATATCAGGATAATGTGGAATTAAAGGACTCTGTAGAACGGGTCAGCGCCAAGCTGGAGTATTATCAGCGGATGGAAAGCACCATGCAGAGCACGCTGGTAGTTGCGCAGGAAGCTGCGGATGAAGTAAAGAAAAACAGTCAGCAGAAAGCGGAAGTGCTTACAAAAGAAACGGAACTGGCATGCAATAAGCAAAAGGACACAGTTGCTGCATTTTGTAATAAACTGCGGGCTGATACAGAAGCGGAAATCACCCGCATGAAATCCGAGGCGGCGGCGTATTCGGAGGAGGTCCGGAAGCAGGCGGATGCCTATGCGGTCAAGACCCGGGCTGAAGCAGACGATTACGGAAAGTCCACTCGTACGGACGCAGACTCCTATGCGATGGGGCTGCGCAGCAAAACGGATTCCAGCACCAGTAAGCTGCGGGAAGAGGCCCAGTCTTTTGTGGAAAAGATGAAGAGCCTTGCTGAAATTGAAGTAGCTAAAATGAAAGTGGCGGCGCAGGACAGTTGTAAGTCTCAACTGGCAGACAGCAGGGAGCAGGCCCGTACCCTGACAGCAGAGGCTTCGGCTCATGCCAATCAGGTGATGGCGGATGCAAACCAGCAATCCCAGAATATCGTGGCAAAAGCGACGCAAAGGGCCAATGAAATGATTGCCAGGGCTCAGAAACAATCTCAGGATATGATTGCGGAAGCGACACAGAAATCCCGTCAGATGATTTCGGAAGCCACGGAACAGAGCCGTACGATGATACATGAGGCAACTGAGCGCAGCCAGAAGATGGTCTTTGTGGCAGAAACAAAAGCGGCGGCGGCCATAGATACCTACAGCACAATGATCAACAAAGCCAATTCCCAGAGCAAACAGTTTAAAAGCCTGCTTCAGTCTCAACTGGCATTGTATGAGAATTTTGACGCTGATTTTGCCGTGGATCAAATGGTACAGGCAAAATTGCAGGCTGTGAAAAAAGCGGAACCGGTTCTGGAAACAAAAGCAGAAGATGTGGCAGCTAAAACAGAAGCTGATGTGGCAGGTGTTGACACTGAGGTGACGGAGAGTCGTGAGGAACCTGTACGTGAGGTTGAAATGCAGGACGTTGCACCGCAGGATATTGCGAAAACAGAGAGTGTTTCAAAAACAGAGCAAGAACCGGTGAAGGAAGCTGCCGAACCGGATCGTGTAGAGGAGCAGAGTATTGAAAAGAATAAGGAAAAATCCGTAGAGCCTGAAAATATGAATGTTGCCGATGAAGTGGCAGAAAGCTATCCCAGACCTTTGTTTTCGCGTTTCAGACCTCGCAACTCCGTAATCTTTAATCGGAATGGTTTTCCGCGTAAGAACGCGGATCTGCGTGTCGCGTTGAGCGAGCTGCAAAAATCAGTGGAAGCAAAGTCCCCAAGCAGCGATGCAAAGCCGGAATCCGCAGGGGAGACTGATAAAACGGAATCACAGACCGTTGGTCCGAAACCGGAGGAGAATAAGGAATCCTGATATGATCATTCTTGTACGACATGGAGAGGCGACGCACCATACGGAACATTTTACCGGCGGCTGGACGGATTCGAACCTGACGGATAAAGGGCGCAGGCAGATCGAGGCGGCTGCAGAAAAACTGGCGAAGGATTTTTCGGGTAAGATGCCGCGCTTTCGGATTCTGTGCAGCGATTTGAAACGGGCCCATGAATCGGCGGTTATCTTTGCAGAAAAACTGGGCATAGAAAAAGTGGAGGACTTTGCGTTCCTCCGGGAAAAAAATAACGGAAAAGCAGCAGGACTGAAGGAAAGTGAAGCGAGGAGCATCTACTGTCCGCCTCCTACGCTAAAGGAACTGGATCACCGGAATTATCCCGGCGGGGAGACACGGCGTGAGTTTTTCCGGCGTTCTGTGGACGGACTGCATGAAGCGGCGGACTGGGATAAGGAAAATCTGATCATCATCTCCCATAAGGGGACGATACAGAATATTATCTTCGACTGGCTGGGGATGGACATTGAGGACGTGAACCGTCTGAATTTTTCGGTGGATATTCTGCCTTCCAGTTTGTCCGTACTGGGTATCAATAAATGGAAAGAACATGCCATATTCCGTCTTAACGACCTGTCTCATTTACAGGCTCAGGAAGGATACGGCATCCATAAATTTAAGCTGGGCGCTATTGACGCGCTTTATCAAAAGTAGTAAAATAGCTTCATTACAGGCGCGGTTCTATTGCGCCGGATAAAAGCATAGTTGATAATAGCTAAGAAAAAGACAGTAACCTGCAGAAATGGTAAAGCGAACCGGGGAGGGTGGAAGCCCGGACGAGTATTTCGGCAGTGTGAATATCACTTTGGAGCAGCCGGCTGAACAAATAGTAAGCATGGACGGATTGGCGCACGTTATCGCGCTGAACGAGTGGCAGAAGATTTCTGTCATGAGGGTGGTACCACGGGTTAAGTATAGTCTCGTCCCTTTTTGGACGAGACTTGTTTTTTTATACGGGAAAATTAGTTTTTTCCTTGCACAGAAACAAATCAGGAGGAGAAAAAAGTGGATTACAGTAAGACTCTGAATTTACCGGAAACCGAGTTTCCAATGCGGGGAAACCTGCCGAAACGTGAACCGGAATTTTTAAAATTCTGGGAAGAAAACAAGATTTATGAAAAGAAGCAGAAACTGCATGAAGGGCATACCAAATGGGTTCTCCATGACGGACCTCCTTATGCCAACGGCCATATCCATATGGGGCATGCGCTGAATAAAGTATTGAAAGATATCATCATTAAATATAAATATGCCAAGGGCTATGATACTCCGTATATTCCCGGCTGGGATACGCACGGCATGCCGATTGAACATGCCTGTCTCAACGCCATGGGTGTGGACCGTCACAGCATGACGGCGCTGGACCTCCGGGCAAAATGTGATGCCTATGCCCATGAGTTTGTGGATATCCAGCGGGAAGAATTCAAACGGCTGGGCGTGCTGGGCGACTGGGATCATCCCTATCTGACTCTGCAGCATTCTTTTGAAGCGGAACAGATTCGCGTATTTGGCGCCATGGCCAATAAGGGTTACATTTATAAAGGACTGAAACCGGTTTACTGGTGCCCCCATTGCGAAACAGCATTGGCGGAAGCGGAAATTGAATATGCAGACCAGAAGACGCCGACCATTTATGTCAAATTCCCTCTGACCAAAGACAATGGCAAGACTCCGGAAGGCGTGAACGGCCGGCAGGTTTATGTTGTAATCTGGACCACCACGCCCTGGACTATTCCCGGCAACATGGCGGTGACGCTGCACCCTGATTTTGAGTATTCCTTTGTGGAAAACGGCGACGAAGTGTTGTTCATGGCCAGCGAGCTGGTCAATAATGTGGCAACGGAAGCCGGCCTGACCCTGGGCAACGTGCTGGGCACGGTAAAAGGCCGTGAAATGGAATTTGCGGAATGCGAGCATCCGTTTCCGGAATACAATCACCGTAAATCCATGATTTGTCTGGCAGACTATGTTGACCTGGAAACCGGTACCGGCTGTGTACATACGGCCGGCGGTCACGGCGACGTGGACTACCTGACCTGCCTGAAATACAATGTACCTATTGTCTGCCCCGTAGACGAACAGGGTAAGATGACGGCGGAAGCCGGCGAGCGCTTTAAAGGCCTGTTTGTGTTTGACGCCAATGTACCGATCCTGAAATACCTGGCGGAACTGGGATTCCTGTTGGGTAAAAAGAATATCCATCACCAGTACGCCCATTGCTGGCGTTGCAAGAACCCCATCATCTACCGGGCTACCGAGCAGTGGTTTGCTTCCGTGGACGGATTCCGTGATGCGGCCCTTCATGCGATTCATAATGAAGTAAAATGGATTCCCGCCTGGGGCGAACCCCGTATCCATAACATGGTGGCTGACCGTCACGATTGGTGTATCAGCCGCCAGCGCGTCTGGGGCGTACCGATTCCCATCTTCTACTGTGAAGAATGCAACGAACCGCTGGTAAATGAAGCGACGATTGAAAAAATTGCCAATATTTTTGAAGAAGAGGGCAGTGATGCCTGGTGGAAATATGAAGCGGACCAGCTGCTGCCGGAAGGGACGAAATGTCCCAAGTGCGGTCACACCCATTTCCGGAAGGAAAAAGATATCATGGATGTGTGGTTCGATTCCGGGTCCAGCCATATGGGTGTCATGACAAAACGTCCGGAACTGGAATGGCCCTGCGCCATGTATCTGGAAGGCAGCGACCAGCATCGCGGCTGGTTCCAGTCTTCCCTGCTGACATCTGTGGCAGTGACCGGGCATGCACCGTATCATTCTGTACTGACCCACGGGTATGTAGTAGACGGCGAAGGCCGCAAGATGTCCAAGTCTGTAGGTAACGTGATTGCGCCTCAGGATATTATCAAGCAGTATGGCGCGGATATCGTCCGGTTGTGGGTGGCCTCGGCCGATTACAAGCAGGATATCCGTATCTCCAAAGAGATTCTGAAACAGCTGTCGGATGCGTACCGCAAGATCCGCAATACCATCCGTTACATTATGGGCAACACCAATGATTTTGATTATGCAACGGACAAAGTGGCCTTTGCCGATATGCAGGAACTGGACCAGTGGGCGCTGATGCGTCTGCAGCAGCTGAAAAAAGAAGTGGAAGCTGCCTATGAAGCATATGATTTCCATGTGCTGTTCCATGCCGTTCATAATTTCTGCACGGTAGAAATGTCCAGCTTCTATCTGGATATCATTAAGGATCGTCTGTATGTATCCAGACCGGATGATCCGGCCCGCCGCAGTGCCCAGACTGCCATGTATGAGATTCTGAACGATCTGATCGTCATGCTGTCCCCGGTGCTGAGTTTTACCATGGAAGAAGTATGGCAGTTCGTGAAGAAACCGGCCAATGCGCCGGAATCCGTACAAATGCTTCCCTGGCCGGAAGTGAAGACGGAGTACATGGATGAAGCGCTGGAAACAAAATACGATAATTTCATTGCGATCCGCAGTGAAGTGACAAAAGTGCTGGAAGGCCATCGCCAGAACAAGACCATCGGTAATTCCCTGGAAGCCAAAGTAGTGCTGTATGCAGAAGGGGAAGCCCTGGAGATTCTGAAGTCTGTGGAAAAAGACCTGCCTACGCTGATCATTGTTTCCCAGGTGGAAGTACATGAAGGCGCCGCGGAAGGCGAAGAAGCTACCGGACGCAATGACCTGAAAGTAACCGTAAAGCCGGCTGACGGTCATAAGTGTGAACGCTGTTGGACTTACAGCGAGAGCGTGGGACAGAACGCAGCCCATCCGGACCTGTGCGACCGTTGCGCGGCAGTAGTGGGATAAATTTGTTGCGCGTTTGGTGAAAAGAATCGTTGCGTAACATGAAAACACCTGTATCTGCAAAATCGGATACAGGTGTTTATTTGTAAATAGAGAAAACGCCTGCGCATATCCCGGAAAGGCTTGCCCCATCGAGAAACTTTAGGCGGCGACAGCAAGTTTTCTGGATGCCGCCGTAGTTTCGCGGGGGAGGGAGATGTGCGGGCGTTTTAACTTTAAAAAAAATATGGCGCGGTTTATCAGTCCCAGCGATTCAGAATATCTTCAATAATCTGCTTTTCGGATTTTCGCTTTTTCTTCTGTTGTGTACGGAAATTGTTGTCTTCTTTGCCGGTGGAGTAGTCGGCGTAATCGAAATCATCGTAGCCTTTATCATAGCTGCGATTATAATCGCCGTGTCCATCGTCGCAGGAAAGAGGGAAAAATAAAAAAGGACTGGGTGAGGCGTTGCTGTCGTTACTGGCGTATAAAACAAATTGATTCATTGTGATATGTTCTCCTTACAATTTTATAAACCGGTTTGCATCTTCAGATAACAGATGAGATAAAAAAGTACGCATAACGTATTATGGCTTTCATTACATAATTATATCATAAATTGACAAAAGCGACGTAACGTAATAAGATTAAAAAAGTATGAAACGAAAGAATGCTTTAAGCAGTTTTGGGAATGGGAGAGAAGCAGTATGAAAGAACAGGAACAGAAGCATAACGGATTTCCGCCTTCAAACCTGCCGCGGGATCCGGAGACGGGATATTTTCTGGACGTTCCCGCGCGCATCCGGGAAATTTATAAGCACAATTGCTTTATGTCGGATTTTTTCCACATCAGCATTGATGAGATTTATTGCGGTGGCGCCCAGGTCAGCCTGCATATTGAACATGACAAACATGCCAACCACCGGAATGTAACCCATGGCGGCGTGTTGACGGCGCTGGCAGATTCCGTACTGGGAGTGACCGGCGCTTCTGTCGGAGAAGCTGTAGTAACTGTAAACTTTTCTATGGATTTCATCAGTAACGTAAGTATGGACGGCACAGTGCGAATGATCAGCAACATCAAACATCACGGCCGGACTACCATGGTCATCGTAGGTGAGATGTATGACAACAAAAACCACCTGCTGGCCACCATGATGGCATCCATGGTGAATGTAGATAAAATTGAAGGAATACCCAGCAAGTGGTAATAACGGAGGCTCACATGAAAACCAATCTGATTTTAATCAATAATGATATTGTGGATGCAGAAGAAATCAATGTGCATCCTTTTAACCGGGGTCATCAGTTCGGGGACGGCGTGTATGAAATTGTCCCCGTCTATAATGGAAAGGCCCTGCATGCGGAAATGCATATGGAAAACCTGCTGAATGCGCTGGTGCAGATTAAGGTTCCCGGCTTCTATATGGTAGAAGAAATGGTGGAATTTACAAGCCGGATGATCGAAGCGGCTGAAGTGACTGACGGTCTGCTCTATACGCAGGTGACCCGTGGAATCGGACCGTATGAGCTGGATTTTCCGGAACAGTGTGAACCGGAACTGATCATGCAGGCTGTGCCGCTGAACCGGGACACGCTGGCGGAACAGAGAAAGACCGGCGTAAACCTGATTACAGTTCCTGACGAACGGGCTGTCAAGTGTGAACTGAATACATTGAACCGTCTGCCGGAAATTTTGGCGAAGAACAAAGCCCGCATCGGGAAATGCTATGATGCGTTGTTTGTGCGGGATGAAAAAATAACGGAAGCAACCGAAGCTGCGTTTATGATTGTGAAAGATGAACTGCTTTGGACGTATCCCATGAAGCTTGGCAGTGTACATCAAAATGTGACACGGCAGCTGGTTAAAGAAAAACTGGCGGCGACGCTGGACATGCAGGTAATCGAAAAAGCATTTACTAAAGAATTTGCGCTGGAAGCGGAAGAAGCGTTCCTGTGCGGTTATCGCTGCGAAATCATGCCGGTAGCAAAAATTGACCGGAGACCGGTGGCAGATGGCAAACCGGGTAAAGTAACCCTTCAGTTGCAGACGGCTTTTGAAGAGTATATTCGGGAACAGACGAAATGACAGATCCGCAACGTAACCGTGCGCTGGTGCGGGCTGCGCTGTGTCTGGCCATCGCGGTTGTGGCACAGGCTCTGCGGGTATTCCTGCCATTGCCGCCCATCGCATCCATGCTGCTGATCGGTACAGTAGTGAACCTCTGTCTGTGCTTCGCGGTATGGGGGAGTGGGATCCTGTATGCGGGAATTATCTGCCTGCTCCTTCCGGTTTTCGCATTCTTACAGGGGCATTTGCCCGTATTGCCGATGGTGGCAGTGGTGTTTTTGGGAAATCTGGTGTTTTGCGTTGTAGTACAGCAGAAAAAACGGTGGAAGCATTATGTGTTTGCGCCATTGCTGAAAGCGGTAACGCTGTGGTCCTGTACGGGTATTGTGTGCAACCTGTTCCGGCTGCCCCAGCAGGCAAAGTATCTGCTGCAGGTTTCCATGGGGATTCCCCAGTGGACAACGGCGCTGCTGGGTGTTATTGTTGCTGCGTTTTTGTGGAAACGGTTGCGGAAGAGCGGAAGCATATTGTAAAAAACCCATTGACAAACCGAAACACCAATGATAATATAGTTTTGTTCCGTTTTTTACGTGCCGCTGTGGCGGAATTGGCAGACGCACTTGACTCAAAATCAAGCGCCTTTGCGGGCGTGCCGGTTCGACTCCGGCCAGCGGCACCAAATATTAATAAATGTGAGAAGATCATCCTGATGGGATGGTCTTTTTTTGTGCAGCAAAAAGAAAAGCTGTATGGACATGTTACCGGTAGAACGGCTCTTTGGATTACCTGTTCTAAAATATTTTGCGGATGCAATGCAAAAATAACAGGTGCTTATGGTATAATACAATATATTAGTTTATGAATAGTTAATAACGTTGATTTCAATAACATGGATTGTCTGATGGAGGATAGTGTGAAAAAGCTTATCCTGGTAATGGCATTGTTTGCCACAGTGTTTATGAATGGGCTGACCGCAGAAGCATTTCCAAATGGGCAGCAGGCGGTGGTTGGACAGACATATTTTATTACCGGCCGTAATGTGTGGATTCGGGACGAGCCAAACACAAATATTGCCCCTGTGGCAGCGTATCGGTTTGGGGAACCGGTCAGACTGCTGGAAGTGAAAGGAAACTGGGCCCGTGTAAAAATGGTCAACGGCTGGGAACGGTATGCACATATTGATTATGTCGGCACCCAGGAGGTTTTACTAAGTAAAATGAAAGCATCAACGGAATGTATGATGGAACTGGACCGGATCTACGATGACGTAGAACGGTTGATGGAATCCATGTATCCGAACGGTCCTGATGCAAAGGCGCCGACCCCTGCGGAACGCAAGACTTCCTGCGCAAAACTGACAGACCGGCTGAATGCGATGCGAAAATTGCTGGAAGGTACTGTTATGCCGGGTGAAGTCCGAAATGAAATTCGTTCCCTGACGAATAAAGTGGAAACTCTCATAGGTTTTCTGAATGAGTGGGAACATGGAGGAGAAGCCAAATATACGCCATATTTCCTTGAGAAATTTATGCCGGAATATGACCGGATCGGTGAATTGTATCGGTAAAAAGAATGAATTTTGAGGAAGACTGCGGTTTATATCGCAGTCTTTCCATTTAATCAGCGTCTCCTTAAAATAAATATGAAAAAACTATTCACAGATTACGTGTTTTTAGATACAATAATATAATAGGCAAAAGTTTAAAAAAAATCAGTTGCTTCACCCTGGCAGAAAATAGCAAGTCTATAACAGACAGGAAACTTGGCACAAAGGCCGCAAGAAGGGTGGGCGTACGGAGAGGATTTTGTAAACAGAGATGAAACGATACAAGTATTGGGATTTAAGGACCTATGATAAGGAAGAGATAAAAGCGCTGGCTGCGAAACTGGAAATATCCCGGGTCACTGCAGGGATATTATGGAATCGGGGGCTGCGGGAAGAAAACAGGATCAGGGATTTTTTATTTGGAAAAAAGGATACGTACTATGATCCTTTTCTTATGAAAGATATGAGGCTGGCGGCGGAACGGATCCTGCGGGCTGTAGATGGCCGCGAGAAGATTGCCGTATATGGGGATTATGACGTGGACGGCATAACTGCCAGCTCTTTGCTGTATTTGTATTTGACCGGATTACAGGCGAATGTCTCTACCTATATTCCCAAACGGGAGGGCGAAGGATACGGCCTGAATAATGAAGCGTTGCAGTATTTGTATGAGGAAGGCATTACGCTGGTCATTACGGTAGACTGCGGCATCAGCGGAGTAAAAGAAGTGGCGGAAGCGCCGCGGGGAATGGATATTATTATTACAGACCATCACCGCCCGCCGGAACTGTTGCCGGCGGCATTTGCTATCGTCAATCCCAAGCAGGCGGACTGTATGTATCCATTCAAAGGATTGTCCGGCGTGGGTGTGGCGTTTAAGGTTTGTCAGGCGTTGGAAAAGCTGCGTAACCCGGCGGCCCCGTTCTGGGAACAGTATACAGAACTGGTTGCCCTGGGTACGGTGGCGGATATTGTACCGCTGCAGGATGAAAACAGGGCGCTGGTAAAACGGGGGATGAAAGCCATGGAAACCACATCCCTTACAGGCTTACGCAAACTGCTGGAGGTATGCCGCTGCTACCGGGAAACGATTACTACAGAAAAAATCGGATTTATTCTGGCGCCCCGATTGAATGCGGTGGGGCGATTAGAGCATGCGCAGCTGGCCGTAGAACTTCTGACCACAAAGGACGAAGAAGCGGCGGAACGCATGGCGAACAATCTGAATGATGAAAATGCGGTGCGTCAGGAAATCAGCCGCCAGATTTTTACGGAAGCGGAAGCTTTGCTGGCAAAACAGGATTCCATCGGCCCGGCAATTGTGCTGGCAGGGCAATGGGATTCAGAAGCCCAGAAAGGCTGGCATCCCGGAGTAATCGGTATTGTGGCATCCAGACTGGTAGACAAATATTACCGTCCGGTTATTCTGATCAGTATCAGCGGGGAGATTGCCAAAGGATCATGCCGCAGCATCCCTCCGCTGGATCTGTATGACGCTATTGATGCCTGTTCCGCCGATCTGGTACAGTTTGGAGGTCACAGTCAGGCTGCGGGCCTGACGCTGGAAAGCAGTAAGATAGAAGATTTCAGGAAACATTTTACGGACGTGGTCAGCAACAGCCTGCAGCCGGAAGATTATCAGCCGCATCTGGCTGTGGATGTTGAGTGGGACCGCCATGAGGAACTGACGCTGTCCTTTTTACATGAACTGCAGTTGCTGGAACCCTTTGGCTGTGAGAATCCGGTTCCAATCTTCATGCTTCGCAATGCGGAACTGCATAATCCGCGTCTGTTTGGGCAGGAGCTGACGCATCTGCGATTCTTTGCCGATATCGGTTCCCGCTCCTGTCACTGTATTATGTGGCAGGGCGCCCAGTATCAGTTTTGTCTTTGCAATAATGCCCAGGCGGATATTGCCTTTAAGCCCCGCATCAATTTCTTTAACAATACGGAAAGCATCAATCTGGATATTGTTGCTTTTCGCATGGATATGGAACTGCATGACTACCGCAGGAATTCTGAATTTAAAGAAACTGTGCTGGCGCGGCTTCTGCATTCGGGGCAGCGGTTTACCGTGTTTATTAACCAAAACAGCAAAGAAGAAGCAGAACTTTCCTCCTGCGCCAACGTGAAGATCCGGTATTACGGGGAACAGTGCGAGGCTTCCGAACAGCAGATCATCTTTTACGAATTGCCGGAAGAGAATATCTTCCAGTGGGGCAAATTTCCTGTATATGGGAATGGTGGAACGGTTTTGTACATCCTGTATAATATGGATGATTTATATATGCAGAAGAAACGGCTTCAGGAGGAATATCCGGATCGGAATCATCTGGTCGATGCCTACCGGTTGATTAAACGGGTGTTGCAATCCCAGGCTGTCGCCAAGCTAGACCAGTTAAAATATCAGGCGGAAAAGCATCAGTTGTGTTTAAAGGAACATGATTTGCGTATTTTCCGTGAACTGGATTTTTTCCGGATCGAGGGAGATAATCTGATGATGGGAAGTATGGAACGCAAACAATTGGAAGCGTCTCCCACCTACGTCGGGTTGTGTGCAAAGAAAGATACGCTGCTGGAAATGTATCATAACAGTTTACGGATAGCCGGCGCCAGGATCCAGAGCTTACGGAAACGCTGAGAGACCTGTGCGTTTACTGGGCCGGTGGGTAACCGGCGGTTTTGTAAACGCAGATAAGGAAGGAATAGAGTATGTCCGATAAAGAGAACCAGAATGTAACCATTGAAGAATTCTTTGAGTTTTTGAAAACCTATCTTGATGAAAAGCAGATCGCCTTCGTTAAAAAAGCCTATGACTTTGCTGCTAAGATGCATGCAGATCAGAAGCGGCGTTCCGGCGAGCCGTATATTATTCATCCAATCCAGGTTGCCAATATCCTCGCCCAGATGAAAATGGATGAGGAGACGCTGGCTGCCGCGTTTTTGCATGATGTGGTGGAGGATACGGATACTACTCTTCAACAACTCAAGGAAATGTTTGGCGCGAAGGTAGCCATGCTGGTCGACGGCGTGACCAAGCTGGGAAAAATTGAGTATATTTCCAAAGAAGAGCGGCAGATCGAAAATTACCGTAAGATGTTCCTGGCCATGGCCCAGGATATCCGGGTGGTTATTATAAAACTGGCGGACCGTTTGCACAACATGCGGACCATGAAATACATGCCGGTACACAAGCAGCAGTCCATTTCCAAGGAAACCCTGGAGATTTATGCGCCTCTGGCTAATCGTCTGGGCATTTATACAATCAAGTGGGAATTGGAGGACATGGCCTTCCGGTACCGGGATCCGGAACTGTATTACAATCTGGTAGAGCAGGTTAAGACAAAACGGAAAGAACGGGAAGCCATGATCAACGACGCCATGGAGACCCTGCGCCAGGAACTGGACAGGGTTAATATCCGTTGTGAGATCCAGGGTCGTCCCAAAAATTTCTACAGCATTTATAAAAAAATGATGCGGGACCATAAAGAACTGAATGAGATTTATGACCTGCTGGCCATCCGTGTACTGGTGGATACAGTAAAGGACTGTTACGGAACGCTGGGGATTGTGCACGGGCTGTGGCGCCCGATTCCGGGACGGTTCAAAGATTATGTTGCGGTACCTAAGTCCAACATGTACCAGTCGTTGCATACTACCGTGGCCTTTACCAACGGCCAGCCGCTGGAGATCCAGATTCGTACATTCGAGATGCATCGTATCAGTGAATTCGGTATCGCCGCTCACTGGCGGTATAAGGAAAGCGGCGGTTCCAATCCGGCTACCGGGTCGGACAAAAGCTATGCGGAGAAACTGTCCTGGCTGCGTCAGCTGCTGGAATGGCACAATGACATGAGCGATTCCAAAGACTTTGTCAATACCGTAAAAATGGATGTCTTTGCAGACGAAGTCTTTGTGTTTACCCCCCGGGGCGATGTCATTGACCTGCCGGTGGGTTCCGTGCCCATTGACTTTGCGTATCGGATCCATACGGATGTAGGCAACCGTTGTATTGGCGCCAAGGTAAACGGACGTATTGTGCCGTTGGACTATAAGCTGTCCAATGGCGATATTGTGGAAGTCATCACCAGCAAGCAGGCTTCCGGTCCCAGCCGTGACTGGATCAACATTGCCGGCTCATCCGATACCCGCAATAAGATCAAGTCCTGGTTCAAAAAGGAACGCAAGGAAGAGAACATTGAGCGCGGCCGCGACATGCTGGAAAAAGAATGCAAGCGGCTGGGCTATAACCATAAAGAATTTGCCAGTCAGGATAAACTGAAATCCGTAGCCGAGAAACTGCGCCTACCGGATGTGGACGGTCTGCTGGCTTCCCTGGGATACGGGGGAACGACCCTGACGGCTATCATGTCCCGGCTGGTGGACATCTATAAGCAGGAACAGCAAAAGCAGCTGCAGAGCAAAAAAGATCTGTCCCAATTGCTGGCGGAACTGAAGCCCAGGACTTCCAAGGCCAAGTCCAGTCACGGTATTCTGGTGAAAGGCGAGGACGGTATCATGGTCAAACTGGCCCGGTGCTGCAATCCGGTACCGGGGGACCCGGTTATCGGCTATATCACCCGGGGCAGCGGCATCTCCGTTCACCGGACGGACTGTCCCAACGTCATGTCCAATAATCCGGAGGAACAGAGCCGCCTGATCGATGTGACCTGGGATGTTGCCACGGATGATGTATATAAGGCGAACATTGTGATTATCGCAACGGATAAGCCGGGCATTATGGTGGACATTATGATGGCCATCAGCGAGAATAAAATCAATATCAATAATATCAGCAGCCATTCTGATAAAAACAAGATGGCGACGATTCATCTGGGCCTGGATATTACCAATATCGGACAGTTGGAAACCATTATGAGCCGGATCAAACGGATCCAGGGGATTTACAGTGTAGAACGGTTGACTACCGGAAGCGTTGTCGCGGAAGGCGGGAAAGGAAAGAAACGATGAAAATCAGATTGATGGAAGTGGGCCCTCTCTGTACAAACTGTTATCTTGCAGAAAATGAAGAAACGAAGCAGGCCGTTTTAGTGGACCCGGGCGATGACGGGGACCGCATTATGGATGTGGTAAAAAAATACGGCCTGACCATCGATGCCATCCTGCTGACACACGGTCACGCGGATCACATCAGCGGGCTGAAAGAGGTGCGGGAAGGTACGAAAGCCAAAGTGTACATTGCGGCCGGGGACGCGGATCGGCTGACCCATTCCACTTCGATGTTCTTTCCCGGGCCGGCTAAAAATTACGGTGCAGCGGATGTGATCGTAAAAGACGGCGATGAATTTGAAGCGGCAGGTCTCCGGTTTAAAGTTCTGGCGACTCCCGGTCATACGCCGGGGGGTGTTTGTTATGTAGTGGAAGACGCAGTATTCTGCGGTGATACGATTTTTGCGGAGTCCATCGGGCGGACGGATCTGCCTGGGGGCAACTACGAGGAATTGCTGCGATCTATAAAAGAAAAGATTTTGCCTCTGAAAGACGATACGATGTTGTTGCCGGGTCATGGACCCGCTACTAACGTTGGGTGGGAAAGGAAACGTAATCCGTTTTTACAGTAAAATGAAAAGTCCATACGCGCATTTTATAAAACAGCATACAATTATAAAGTTCCTCATTGCCTTTGCGATTTCTGCAGTACTTTACGCAATGAGCTCTTTCCTGTTCCCGATTTTGCTGGCTATCGGTCTGGCTTTTGCCCTGTACCCTTTGTCCAGGGCTTTCGTCCGTTTGCAGCTGGGGAAAACGGGTATGCATCCGTCACGGGTGGTCGCCATCATTCTGGCGTTTATTGCTTCCGCTATTTTTGGGTTGATCGTGATATCTTTTGTGGTGCTGCCTCTGTTTGAACAGTTGAACGAGCTGCTGGCAAAACTGCCGGAGTATTCCAAGCAGATGGAGGGAGAATCCCTGCTGCGTATCTTGAAAGAACCGGTGGTTGAAGGGGCGCCTGTTTTGCCGTCCAGTCTGGAAGGTCTGTTAGAAGACGCTATCAATGCTGTCATGGGCTTTCTGGCTAATGTGGCACGGAACCTGCTGAATTCAACGGTGCAGATGGTAGCAAATCTGGTGGGACTGATCGTAGTGCCGTTCCTGGCTTTTTATTTCCTGAAAGACTGGCGGCAGCTCTGCACGATGATTACGGACCTGTTCACGCCGGATGCCCGTCCCAAGGTCAGCCGTGTACTGGCCCGGATCGGCGTGGCCATCAGCGGCTATGTGGAAGGCCTGTGGATCATGAGTATGCTTTCGGCGCTGTCCGTGACCATTGTACTGTTGATTTTGGGTGTTCCGTATCCGTTGGTCTTTGGCCTTATCGCTTTGCTGGCAGAAACCATTCCGGTCATTGGGCCGATGATTTCCGCTATCCCGGCGATTTTCGTTGCCTATACTTCCACGACGCCGGACACGGCATTGTGCGTGGCTGTTTTTTATATTATCTATTACACCATAGACAGTCAGATGTTGCAGCCTACCGTAATGGGGAAAAAGATTAAGCTTCACCCGGTCGTAATCCTCCTGGCCTTAATGATCAGCGGTAAACTCTTCGGTATTTTGGGCATGCTCTTTGCCATGCCGGTGGCTGCTGTGTACCGTGTGTTGTATGATGAATTGTGGCATTATGACGGGAACGATACGGAAGGGGAACTGACTATTGAGGAGATTGCCGCAACCCTGACGACCGATCCCACAGATGACCAGATGGTGCAGCAGCGGAAAGAACAGATGGAACGGGAAAGACAGGAATAACGAAAGACGGTTTTAAACTGTCTTCATAGTATCGTTGCAACAGTTTTTCTTTATAAAAATTCATACTTTTACGCAGATGATTGTCAGCCTGCGTGAAAAGTGGTACAATATATATCGCTTGTTAATTACCAAATATGGTAAGCTGTTATGCAGGTTTTCTTTTACGAAAAAACCGGCATGCATTTTGGTTATAAATCATAGCAGCTTTTGCAATTGAAGGGGGAGTCTGCGTGTTAACTTCAGTGCCGCGCGGCACCAAAGATATCCTTCCGTCAGAAGTAGGCGCCTGGCGCTACGTGGAAGGAATCCTGCGTGACCTGTGCAGGTGTTTTGGCTTTAAAGAAATCCGTACCCCGGTATTTGAACACACGGAATTATTCCAGCGTGGCATCGGGGATACGACGGATGTTGTAGAAAAAGAAATGTACACGTTCATTGACCGGGGAAAACGGAGCATCACGCTGCGTCCGGAAAATACGGCTTCCGCCGTGCGGGCGTTCATTGAACATAAAATGTATGCGGAACCGGATCCGGCCAAGCTGTTCTATATCGGACCCATGTTCCGGTATGACCGGCCCCAGGCAGGCCGGCAGCGTCAGTTCCACCAGTTTGGCGTGGAACTGCTGGGAGCCCCGGGGCCTAACGCGGATGCGGAAATTATCCTGCTGGCCGTGCAGATTTTACGGAAGCTGGGGCTGAAAGATCTGCAGCTGAAGATCAATACGGTGGGCTGTCCGGAATGCCGTCCGGCCTATCGGCAGAAGCTGCAGGATTATTACCGGCCTCATCTGGAGGAACTCTGCGAAGACTGCCGCTCCCGTTTTGACCGGAACCCCATGCGCATATTGGACTGTAAAAATGAGAAATGCCATGCATTGGCAGCCGGAGCCCCTAAACTGGCAGAGTGTCTGGACGAAGGCTGTAAAGAACATTTTGCAAAAGTACAGGAACTGCTGACAGCCTCCGGTGTGGACTTTGTCATCGATCCTACGCTGGTGCGCGGTCTGGATTACTATACAAGGACCGCTTTTGAAATCCAGTATACGCCCCTGGGCGCCCAGAGCGCCGTATTAGGCGGCGGCCGTTACGACGGTCTGGTAGAAGAAGTGGGCGGACCTGCTACGCCGGGAATCGGTTTTGCCATGGGAATGGAGCGGGTGATCCTGG
>JAFSPK010000141.1:0-8128 GCA_017443005.1 Acidaminococcaceae bacterium | reverse complement strand
GCGTATAATCGTTGGTTTCACCGGAATTGCCCAGCATATCAAAGCGATAATACTCAGTAGGAACGGTTATCAGCGAGGCAACGTCTTTGTACTGCCTGCGCAGCTCTTTTTGCACGCGGTTGAGAAAACCGGCCTGCGCCTTGCCGCTCTCATGATGCATACCGTTTTTGTCCTTCAGATCGTCGAAGAAAACCGCAAAATCGCGCACGCCAATTTTATACATGACATCGAGTTTGCGCATCAGCAGAGCAAAATCCTTTTCGCCCTTCGCGCCATGATAGCTGAGGTCAAGACCGGGCGACACCGCGAAGATAAAGCGAACGTTGTTTTGCTGCGCGACGGCAACCAAATTTCCCAAGGCATCTAGTTTGTCAGCAGGGTAAGGCTTGCGCCATTTCTTGCGGTGATATGGATCATCCTTGGGCGCGTATATGTAAGCATTCAGATGGTTGCTATGGCAGAAGCGGAGAACATCGGCGCGTTCTTCAGCAGTCCACTCTTTTCCGTAGAAACCTTCGACGACACCGCGAAGGGGGATGGAAGACGCAAATGTTGTTCTTGAAAACAATACCAGCAAAAATATAACCGATAAAATTTTATTCGTCATGTCTGTAATACACCACAATCCTGTTTCCCCCTGATCCATTTATCAACTATCCAAATAGTTTTACCGTTTCAATGTCCCGTTGCAGGCGCCCGGTTGCAAGGCCTGTCCTTTCGCAGCAGACGGGGAAGGAACTCCGGCAAACACTGCGCCCTGTATCGCTATCACTGCAAATAAGAAGAAAGTAATAATCTTTGCGCATCTCACTTTATGTCACCTCATTTATCTAAGGAACCGTTTAATAATTGAGTTCAAGCAACTGCCGACAAACGGAGCATCGTTTCCTTAACCGGTTTCTTTCGCTAAACGGTCTGCAGTATAACTATCCTGTAAAAAATCAAAAATGCATTTCCAATAATTCTCTCTGTCCGTTATCATCGCATCGCCATGCCCTGCCCCCTCAACTACGAGTTTCTTTTTCTTAGTTCTGCATGCGGCAAACAGTTTTTCCATCATAGCAGGCGGAACCAGCGTATCGGCAGCGCCATGAATGAATAACACAGGAACCTTTATGTGGGGCACCGCTTTCAGAGGCGCGGCATCAGATACTTTGGCTCCTGTTTTCATGCCGCTGACCACGTCAACGCAGGCCATGATGGGAAACTCCGGCAGTCCAAAAATAACGCCCAGCTGGTTGGAAAACATTGCATAGGCGCTGGTATAGCCGCAATCTTCTATTACAGTTGCAAGACCGGGTATATCCTCTCTGCCTGCCGCCATCAGTACCGTGGCGGCTCCCATGGACACACCGTGCAGCACGATGTCGGCAGCAGGATCGTATTCTTTAATTTTCGCCGCCCAAAGAGCAACCTCCCCGCTTTCTTTTACCCCCATGGTAATATAGTTGCCTTCGCTTTCCCCGGAGGCACAGAGATCCGGCGTCAAAACCTGATACCCTTTTTCCAGATACGCGCCCACATAATCTCTTACATAACGTTGGTCCCGGCCATAACCATGCACGAGAATAACCCAGCGTTTACCCGGATTTTGGGGAGAGTAGCGGGTCGCTGCCAGATGCCTGCCATCTGCTGAAACCGCGCTCCACTTTTCCATTGACGCTTTAGGCAAAGCAGGAACTTCCCTGCTCTTGTCGTGAATACTTATACAGGCAGCCGGCGGCGCCAAGGGATCCGTATCATTACCACGCTTCAAAGCATAGTCTGTAAAATAGGATCCTATAGTGTATCCTGTTGCAATGATACCAATTATCAACGTTATAAGGGCAATCCACTTTCGATTATTTTTGTTTCTCAATGTCCCCTCCCGAAGCACTGATTAATAACTCCTACAGCAGCCAGACCCATTTATTGGCTGGCGTAGGTTGTCCGTATCCCCAATCCTCGTCAGCGCCGGAAGCTACCAGTAAAAACTGATTCTTTTCTACTACATGGCTTATCGGTTTATTTACGACCATGGTGCTGGCCGTGATAATCTCAATATCTGTTTCCTGCGCCAGATATCGTACTAAAGCCCCTACCGTTTCCGTTGCTATCCATTTACCCCAGTAGCGTTCCAAAAACGGCACCCTATGCTGGCCTTATGTGTATTCTCCCGGTACCCGTATATTTCTGCCAGTCCGCAGAACTCCTCTTCCATAAAAACGCCGAGGATAATAGAATCTTTAAAGCACTCATCGTACAGGCGACGGATGACGTACTGTATATCGTCATATTTCCGCTCATACAGGAATGTGGGCAGGTAGCGGTATACATTTGGGCTATGTGCCAGTTCCGACAACCCTGCTGCATCGGTTTCCTCGATTTTTCTGAGTACGAGCCTCTCGCTTTTAATATATGGAATTTCCGAAAATAACTTCTTCACTTTATCGCTCTTTGCTCTTCGCTGTCAAAATCAACGAAACTATCTTTTATGTTCTCCTCTAATTCCTTTGACGTCTACACACGCCTTGTTATTCTAAAGTCATTACATATCACTTTGGATTCAACTACTCTCCCCGGTCACTTAAGTGACCGGACTTTTTTCGCAACTCCAGTCATGGTGCGGTTTTCCAGCCTGCTTTCTGTTATAAATATAGACAGTCTATTTGTCTGTCTCCATGTGACACTTTTTTCGTTCATTTTATTGCTCTGTTCGGGAAAGCTGCCACTACGCCGTGCGGGAAAAATGGAGAAGAATAAAGTGTAATATAAAATAACCTGACTTCAATCTCTGAACTCTGGTTTTTGATTTTGGCAGAATATACTGCGAATCTCTGGTTATTCAACAAATCCTGGGCAGTCCTTCTCCCCGCAGCGGCAACACTTTACGGTAACTACCCAACGCAGTTAACAGGTAGACGCCGGTTCCTTCTGTAACCTCTCCGGCAATTACAGCGTCTTTGCCGTATTTTGTATTTTGCAGAATCGCTAATGCTTTTTCTGCTTCGCTATGAGGAACTGCCAGCAACATTTTTCCTTCGTTCCCCATGGTCAGCGGATCCAGCCCCAAAATGCCGCTGAGCCCTTTCACCGCTTCGCATACAGGTAACTTTTCCTCTTCCAGATTGATGCGGCAGCCGGATGCTTCCGCCACTTCGGTGGCAACGGTGGCCAGTCCGCCCCGGGTGATGTCGCGGATAGTATGGACTTCAACACCTGCATCCAGTACAGTTTGCACCATGTGGTTCAGCGGGGCGCAGTCGCTTTGCAGAGAAGTTTCCATTTGCAGGCGCTGCGTCAGAATCGTTGCATGATGGTCACCCAACGTGCCTGTAATAATGACGGCATCTTTCGGTTTCAAATTCGCGGCAGAGATGTTGCAGACTGACGGACGCGCGCCAATGCCGGCGGTATTGATATAAAGTCCGCCGTTCCCTTCCACCACTTTTGTATCGCCGGCCACAATTTTTACGCCGGCTTCTTCAGCTGTTGCTGCCATAGAAGCAACAATCTTTTCTAACGTTTCGCTGTCCAGCCCCGTTTCCAGAATAAAAGATGCTGTAAGATATAACGGTTTGGCTCCCATGCAGGCCAGGTCGTTGACCGTTCCGCAAACAGAAAGCTTTCCGATATCTCCTCCGGGGAAAAACAGCGGTTCCACCACAAAATTATCGGAAGTGAAGACGGGTACGCCATCCAAATTTGGCAGCACCGCCGCGTCTTCCATTTTATTTAAAATATCGTTTTGAAAATGGGTAGCGAAGATGTCGTGAATCAGTTTTGATGTTTCTTCGCCGCCCGCTCCGTGACGTAATGCAATTTTCATATACACCTCATTGAATTCTGATTGCAGGGATGACATGGTTGTCGTGCTGCTCTTACAATCTTTAAATATTTTTCTACTGGCAAAAACTATTGAATTCTGATTGCAAGAATGACATAGTTGCTGTGTTACTCTTGCAACCTTTAATTATTTTTCTGTTTGCATAAAACTATACAATATTTCCCTCACGATACGTTATGCAGCAGGTTCCTTCGCTGCTAACCATACACGCGCCAACCGGATGCTCGGGTGTGCAGCGTTTGCCAAAATGAGGACACTGCGTCGGCATCGCAGCCCCTAATACAATTCTGCTGCACAGACAGCCTGCCGGAATTTTGTCTTCGTTTAAACCGCGGCTTCCTGCATCAAATTCTTTATATTTTTCTTTTATGTACAAACCAGAACCCGGCAACAAGCCGATTCCCCGCCAGGCCGCATCGCCGGCTTCGAAGATTTCATTAACCATCTTTTGGGCTGCCGCGTTTCCTCCCGGTTTCACAACGGATGGATATTCATTCCACAGACCGGCGTATCCCCTGCTGCTTTCCAGTACAAGACGGGTCATCGCCCGCAACAGCTGTGACTGAGAAAAGCCGCCGATGACCATGGTTTCATCAAATTCTTCCGCCAGTTTCTGAAAGGGTTCACTGCCGGTAATGACGGCCACGTGTCCCGGACACAAAAAACCGTCGATCCTGCCTTTGCGGCACAAAAACGATAAAGCCTGGGGCATGGTTTTTAAGGCCGTCAGAAATTTTATGTTTTTTATATCATTATCCGCTGCCGTTTTGATTACCGTGGCCCACACCGGCGCGGTGGTTTCAAAACCAACAGCAGCTAAAATAAACGTTGTTTCCGGTTGCGCTTTGGCTTTTGCCAACATCTCTTCCGGCGAATAGAAAAAATCCGCAGCACCGCCCTGGTCTCTGGCTTCCGCCAATGACATGTTGCTGCCCGGTACCGCCAGCATATCCCCAAAAGTCATCACCCGGCAGCCGGAAGCAAACGCATATTCCACCAGTTTATCAATGTAAGACGTGGGCGTCACGCAGACAGGACAACCCGGACCGGACACAAGCGTAATGTTTTCCGGCAACAATTGCCGCAGCCCGGTGCGGTATAATGCGGACGTATGGGTGCCGCACACTTCCATCAGTTTCAGCGGACATCCCTTATACTGTTGTAAAAAAGCTGCCAGTTCTTTTTCACGCACGGCAATCTTCTCCCGTTTTAATCTTTTTGAAATACAATCATATTACATTATAGCTTCCTAAACAAAAATCAATTCGATTTTCACTGCGATCCGTTTAAGAATCTTTAAACGGTTGCGCTTTCCAAATCCCGGAACAGCGCGATCCACTCTTTTGCTTCTTCTGTTTCCACTTTCTGGATTGCCATACCGGCATGCACCAATACATAATCACCTGGCGCCACATCTACCATGGAAATGTTCACCGGCACAACCGAACCGGTAAAATCAACACGGGCGTGATGGTTTTCTATGGATAAAATTTTTCCCGGATATGCTACACACATAAGAACTCCTCGCAAAATTACAAAACTAAAACAATTTAAGCAGTGAATATCAGACCGACAAGACATTGATACAGACATTACTCGCTTTGCAATAACCCGTAATACGCCTGCCCCAGACTGATGCCTCCGTCGCCGCTGGACACAGCTTCATTATAATAAACCTGAAAATCTCTTTCCAGCAGTTCCTTTGTACAGGTTTCCAACAGAATCCGGTTTGCGAAACAGCCCCCTGCCAGAACAACTTGTTTTACTCCCATACGTTCCGCCATGTCTGTTACCATGTTGACAACAGCAAAATGAAAACCCAGCGCAGCGGCACAAATATCTTTATGTTCTCTCTTTACTTGTAACAGCGCCTCCCATATGGGACCAGGATTGTAGAGAACTTTTCCTAAATTATAATTATCTTTTACATCCGCATTGATCGTTTCGTTGAACTTTCTATTATTGCTGTTTTTAATATCTTCGTCCGACTTGACCAATTCTTTGGTGAACGCAAGCGGAAGCGGCTGTATCTTTTCCATCAGTGCAGTTCGCGCTGCAGACTCCAACGCCATGGCGCAGCGGCCCTGATGGGAATTAAAATCCGCCAGCCCCAACAGACTGGATGCTGCATCAAACAGACGCCCCATACTGGATGTTTGAATTACGTTCATGTTTTTTTGCAACGCTTTCTTCACAATAGTAAAACGCGAATCATGACTTTGCAAACCCGCCGCCGCCAAATGACAGAGTGCTGTCTTCCACGCCTGCTGCATGGAAACATCTCCGCCTAACATGGGGATAGATTTCAGATGGCCGACCCGTGTAAAATCAGAGCCTTCACAAAGCAAAAACTCCCCGCCCCAGACCGTTCCGTCGGCGCCCAGCCCGGTGCCATCAAAACACACCGCCAGCACTTTTCCTTTCAGATGATGCTCCGCCATCACCGCTAACGCATGGGCGTGATGGTGCTGTACCTGATAAAACGGTAATCCGTTTTGTTCCGCAAACTTTTTGCCCCATTGGGTGGACGCATATCCCGGATGCAAATCCGCCACCACTGATTGCGTTTTTATATTGAGAAGCTGCATCCAGTCTGCCACAGAGTCAGCAAAAAACTGTTCTGTCTTTTCCAGCGATATATCCCCCGGAATCTCAGCCGGAAAGAATTGTCCCTCTGCTGTCAGGCAAAAGCCCGGTTCCATCTGGGCGCCCAAGGCCAAAACGTCATCTTTCGAGAATCTTTCATGGGTGGAGGCTTTCCTTTCAGATTGCTTACAATATGCCGTGAGTTTGCACTGCAAATCTGAAATGACAGTATCACAATTATTCTTATAATTCAGGATTGGAATCGGTTCCGGCATATAGCCTTTTGTGCGGCGCAACACCTGTACCCTGCCATTTATAATTCGCGTTACCGAATCGTCAGCCGGGCGCAGGATGTCCCGTTCATAGGTAAACAGTGCGGCAATGTTTGCATGCTCTTCAAAAAAACGTTGTGCTTCCTCATCTTTATAAATAATCGGTTGTCCCGTATAATTGCAGCTGGTAACGATAAAAGGAAAGTCAACATCCAGTTCGCTGTAAAAACCCATAGCCGGCAGGAACACGCCCACCTGGTCGGAAACATCTGTCACGTTGTCTGCCAGAAATGTTGGAACCGGATTTCTTTCCTCTGCTTCCACAATACCTTGAGACGAATTCGTTACATCCGTTCTCTCCGTTATTGAAATTTCCAGAGAAGCATCAGCTATTTTTTCAGTCAGCCAATCGTTTTTGCTTTTCTTTTTTTGAAGCAATACTATAGGACGGACCGCTGACTGGAGCAATGATTTTTCTTCTGCAGATATGCAGCAAAACTTTTCCGCCAGTGTCACATCCGTAACCATCACGGCAAAGGGTTTGGACATTCTCTTTTTCAAATCCCGCAGGCGCGTTACAACTTCTGCCCTGTCTGCACGGCAAAGAAGATTAAAACCTCCTACTGCCTTAACCATGATGATCTGGCCCTGCGCCAACAATTCGCGGGCAACAGTAATCATACTCTTATCTTGCTCCTGCCTGTTTACAGAATTGAAACCGTTACAATTGTTTTCATTATCATCAACAGAAAAATTATTTGAATCAGAATCAATCCTTGCAGAATTATTATCTGAATTTAAAAATGCTGTTTTTAAAAAATGTCCTTTACCACAATCTGATTTAAAAATATTTTTGAAACCATCTTTTACAACACATTGCAGTTGCGGTCCGCAATGGTAACAGGAAATGGTTTCCCCGTGACCACGGCGGTTCTGCATGTCGCCGTACTCTTCCGCACAGTCATCACACAACGCAAACTGATCCATGGTCGTGTTGGCACGGTCATACGGCAGCTTGCGGATAATTGTATAGCGCGGTCCGCATTGAGCACAGGAAATATAGGAATAACCCCGCCGGCGATTTTCTTTTTCTTTTAATTCCCGCAAACAGTTTTCACAAATACCGATATCCGCAGAAACAGCTTTCACTTCGTCGCTTTCCATACTTGCAACAGAAACAAAACTTTCAAATTGCTGATGCAAAACGGTTTCACATAAAAGTATTTCAACACGCACCGGCAGTTCTGCTTTATAAAGACTCTCGCATAATTGTTGTATAGCATTCGGAAGTCCTGTAGCAATTATTTCCACATGGGTTCCTGCATTGCGCACAAACCCTGTCAGTTTATTATCTTTTGCCAAACGACAAACAAGGGGACGGAAACCGACCCCCTGCACTTTTCCGTATACAATTATTGCAACAGTAACATTTTGTTTCATTTCT
>JAFSPK010000140.1:0-34726 GCA_017443005.1 Acidaminococcaceae bacterium | reverse complement strand
TGATTTTATACCACCATAAAAATAGAAAAAAGAAAAAGTTGTTAGCATGGTCAATATCTGGCCATGCTATTTTTTATAATAAATATAGCAAGAGGGTTGGAGGCTTAGAGAAGGGAGGCATAGTGGCAACGCTGGATGAGGAAGCGCAGGACGACTTGCGCAGCAACCGGAACCTTGGCGTATATAAAGGCGCCCTTTATGAGAACCTGGTAGCAGACGCCCTGGTAAAAGCCGGCCTGGGTCTCTTTTATTACAAGCGGGAGGATTCTACGCTGGAAGAGGATTTCTTTGTGCGGACAAAAAGCAGCCTGCTTCCCCTGGAAGTAAAACCAAAAGCGGGTACATCCAAATCTCTCAGCACCCTTATATCGGGGGAGAGGTATTCCGATATCCGGTATGGGCTTAAAGCGAGCGCCGGGAATATCGGCTTCCGTAACCGGATATTTACTTTCCCCTACTTTTGCGTATTCTTGCTCAAACGGTTTCTTAACCAGTGCGACTTTTAATAACAGCAACATCCAAATGGCTGTGTGGAATAAACGGCCCCGTCTTTCTTCACGAAGGACGGGGATTTTCTGTTGTACATGCTGCCGGCGACATTCTTCCACATTTCCTCTTGCATTATCATATATAAATATGGTAAAATTTACCCAGGAAACTAATTCAAATTAATCCGAGTGGGAGGAAATAAAATGAAATTCCACGGAAGAGAGAAAGAACGGAACCTGCTGCACAAACTCTTCGCGTACAGCGGGATGCAGATCGCACTGATTTACGGAAGGCGCCGGGTAGGGAAAAGCGAACTGATCAAACAGGCGCTGCGGGAAACCGAAACCCGGAGCATTTATTACGAATGCAAGCAGACCACGGAAAAAAGCAATGTGGAAAGCCTGGCCGAACTGGTGGCCCAGACCTATCACTTTCCGCCTCTGGCGTTCCGGGACACGGAAGAAATTCTCGATTTTCTGTTCCGGCAGGCGCAACAGGAAGACCTGATCCTGGTACTGGACGAATACCCCTACCTGCGCCACGGCGTGCAGGGGATGGACAGCATTTTGCAGTCGCTGGCGGATACATACAGTGAGACCACCCGGCTGAAGCTGGTCCTTTGCGGTTCCTATGTGGACGTGATGCATTCCCTCCTGGAACCGGCCAACCCCTTATATGGCAGGGTGGACCGCACCATCGAGCTGCTGCCCATGGATTATTACGAATCCGCGCTGTTTTATCCGGAGTTCAGCCTGGAAGACAAAGTGCACCTGTACAGCGTCTTTGGCGGCATTCCCTATTACAATCGCCTCATCGACCCGTCGATGACGGTGCGGGAGAATATCCGGGAGCTGATCGCCTCTCCCGGCGCCCGCCTGGAAAACGAAGTTTCCATGTACCTGCGTTCGGAGGTTTCGCGGTTCGTGAACACCAATGAAGTGTTCGAGACACTGGCAAAAGGCTTCCACCGGTTCAGCGATATCTTTTCCCAGTCCCATGTCAGCAGCAGCCCGACGCTGGTGGACGTGCTGGAAAAACTGATCCGCATGGGGCTGGTGAAAAAAGACACGCCCATCAACGACGAAAAGAACCGGCGGAAATCCGCTTATACCATCTGCGACCCGCTGTCGCTGTTCTGGTACCGGTACTGCTTCCGCTATGCCTCGCAGCTGCGCATCATGGAACCGGACACCTTTTACGACCTGAATATCCGGGACGATTTTGAAACCTGGTACGCGCCCCGGGCCTTTGAGGAGATCTGCCGCCAGTACCTGATCCGGCAGAACCGGGCGGGCAAGCTGGAAACGCCCTTTACTAAGATTGGAAGATACTGGTACGACGACCCGAAGCATCGCCGCAACGGCGAGCTTGGCCTGGTGACGCTGGACGCCGAAGGTTACATATTCTATGAAGCAAAATTCAGGAACGGCCCGGTGACGGCGGCCATGATGGAACAGGAAATACAGCAGGTAAAGGATACGGGCCTGGCCTGTTACCGGTACGGCTTCTTTTCCCGGAGCGGATTTGAAGCAACGAAACGGGACGATGTGATACAGATCGGGCTGCAGCAGATATACGAAGCGTGATAAAAACGGGACGAACCATTGAGAAATCGCCGTAAAGATAAGACAGGACCCAAGGAGGAACGACGATGAACCGAATTTACAAAGTGATCTGGAACAAAGCACGGAATTGTTATATGGCGGTAGCCGAATTTGTAAAACGGCAGGGCAAGAGCAGCTCTGGCCTGAACCGCAGGCACATTGGCGCGGCCCTGGGAAATAAAACCGCCGCGTCCTTACTGACGGGCCAAACCGTTGCCGCAGCGCTCCTGGCGGCGTCGGTGGTTTGCGGTGTGCCGGGCGTGGCTTTGGCCAACAGCGGGGGCACGCCGGATGCAGATGGAAATTATATTGGCAACGCGCCGGACTATGCGGTTGTTATTGATTCGGATGTACGCGGGAAAGTTTATGGATGTCGTGAATCTGATTTATCAGCACAAAGGGCATCGGTCATGGTAAAAAGCGGTACGGTAGGGATTGTGGGTGCTGGGACGTTTGTGTACGGCGGATTTTCTGTTAGTGGGTATTATGTCAGCAGCAATATGGTAACCGTCAGCGGCGGTACGGTAGGGGTGAGTGGCCATGGGGAAATGATCGGCGGGAGGTCCATGTATCGCAATGCTGAAGACAATACGGTAACCGTCAGCAGCGGCACGCTAAACGTAAGTGTTGGAGGCGGGTATTCCGGCGGCGAAGGCGATGCCAAAATCAACACAGTCATCATCAGCGGCGGCAAGGTACAGGAAGTGTACGGCGGGCGCTCCGAGAGTGGCTCTGCAACAGGCAACGAAGTGACCCTCAGCGGCGGCTCGGTGACTGGCAATGTGTACGGCGGGCGCTCTGTGAGTGGCTCTGCAACAGGCAATGATGTGACCGTCAGCAGCGGCTCCGTAAGATACGTGTACGGCGGGTATTCCTATAGCAGCGCGGCAAATGGTAACAGCGTGGATATATCCGGCGGCACTGTAAGTAGCGACGTGTATGGCGGGTATACCCTCGGCGGGAGTTCTGAATCCTCTGCAAGCGGCAATACGG
The DNA here is from genome assembly GCA_017443005.1 of Acidaminococcaceae bacterium. GTDB lineage: Bacteria > Bacillota > Negativicutes > Acidaminococcales > Acidaminococcaceae > Succiniclasticum. The sequence continues at coordinate 31,640 of JAFSPK010000140.1, read as the reverse complement.
TGCGCATCAGCGGCGGTACTGTTGAAGGGACTGTGGACGGCGGGTTTGCTTTTAATGGTGATGCTGTTAACAATACGATAATCCTGTCCAAAGAAGAGGGAAAAGCTGTGCCGATCCTGAAAGGCACGCTGTCTGGTGGATCAGCATTTAATGATGGCGGCACTGTTTCCGATAATACGTTGCAGGTAGAAGCAGCAGGGCTTTCCGCGCCGGAGATCCGGAAGTTTGAAAACTACAAATTTGTGCTGCCTTCAGATATTGAGGCGGGCGATACCATGCTGACATTGACGCGGCAAGATAAGAATCTTACTGTTGACGGCAGCAAAGTGGGTATAACAACAGACGGCAGGCAGAACGGCCTGTATCTGGACGAAAGCATTACGCTGCTGGAAAAGACCGACGGCAGCGGCAGTTTTACCGTTGACAATCCGCAACAGCTGCCGCAGTTGGAGGACAAGCTGGATGGCGTCGACAGCGGTTTTACTACGCTGGTCGGCAAAGCGCTGAAACCCGACGGGGAAGACAGGCTGAACTTTACTGTTACGGAGAAATACCTGTACGGCGAAGGGGGCGAGAACCCTGTAAAGGGCGAACGGCATACCGGCAAAACCCTGAACATTACCGATGGCGTAAAAGCCACCGCGGCCTTTGGCGGCCGCGCGTCCAGCGGCGACGTGACGGGGAACAAAGTCACCATGACCGGCGGGGAAATCGTGCTGCTTGCGGATAGCGCGAACCCCAATTACGGTATTTCCGGCAATGTGTACGGCGGTTTGGTGGAAGCTGGCAACGCTACAGGCAATGAAGTTACCGTCAGCGGCGGCACGGTGCGGGGCAGTGCATATGGCGGCTATACCAATCGGACTTATATGAAGGCCGCAAGAAATAAGGTAACCATCACCGGCGGTGAGGTAGGAGACGTGTACGGCGGGCGGGTTGAGGACTTTGATGAAATTGGTTCTCATTTGTCGTATTCTATTGAACCGGCATCGGCCATAGAAAACACGGTGGAGATCCGCGGAGGCATCGTGAATGGCGATGTATATGGCGGGCACAGTGAGCTTGGTCCCGCTGAACGCAATACGGTCATCCTGGCAAAAGAGGGGAAAGACGCGCCGTCCATCAATGGTACGCTGTACGGCGGGTATTCCTCGGGTGGCGGCAGGGTTTCCGGAAACACCCTGCAGGTAGAAGCGGCAGGGCTTACCGCGCCGGAGATCCGGAATTTTGAAAACTATAAATTTGTGCTGCCGGAGGATATAAAGGCGGGCGATACCATGCTGACATTGACGCGGCAAGATAAGAATCTTACTGTTGACGGCAGCAAAGTGGGTATAACAACAGACGGCAGACAGAACGGCCTGTATCTGGACGAAAGCATTACGCTGCTGGAAGGGCCGGAGGGAGGTTTCGTAGAAGGCGGGCATTACGAATTTCTTATAAATAATTATGACAAACTGCCGACCCTGACCCAGCGGCTGGATGATGAGGCGACAGGTTTTAATACGATGGTCGCCAAAACGGAACCTGTGAGAGGCGAAAACAAAATACGCCTGACGGTTTCCGAGAAGTACCTGTACGGCGAAGGGGGTCCGAACCCTGTAAAGGGCGAACGGCAAACCGGCAACACCCTGAACATTACCGATGGCGTAAAAGCCACCGCGGCTTTTGGCGGCCGGGCTACAACCGGCGACGTGACGGGTAATAAAGTGGAAATGACCGGCGGGGAAATCGTGAGCGGTTCTTCGTCTGGCCCCCATGCAGGCAATCTGTACGGCGGCCTGGCAGTGGATGGCGCCGCTTCAGGAAATAAGGTAACCATCAGCGGCGGCACGTTAGGCAGGTTTACATATGTGTACGGCGGGCGCAGCGAACAAGGGGCGGCCGGAGGAACCGCAGCGAAAGACGGGAACAAAGTTACCATCACCGGCGGCATGGTAGGTACGGTGCAAGGCGGATATTCCCTTGGGGACGCAAGCTATAACAGCGTTGTGATTGCAGGCGGTACAGTGCAGGGCATTGCATATGGCGGCCAGTCCACGCAGGGGAATGCCCTCAATAACAACGTAACGGTGAAGGAAGGCACAGCAGGTGGGGTGTATGGCGGCTATACCCAGTTGACTGGAATGAAAGCTGCAGGAAATAAGGTAACCATCACCGGCGGCGTAGTACAGAACGTGTACGGCGGTTGGGTTGATGATACAGATGAAATGGGTGATCAAGTGGGTGGTTCTCCCAATCCGGCGACCGCCACGGAAAACACGGTGGAGATCCGCGGCGGCACGGTGAATGGTTATGTGTATGGCGGGCAGAGCGTGCTTGGCCCCGCTTATAACAATACTGTCATCCTGGCAAAAGAAGCGGGGAAAAACGCGCCGAATTTAGACAACGCGATTCTGTGTGGCGGCTTTGGCGGCTCGGTTTCCGACAATACCCTGCAGGTAGAAGCGGCAGGGCTTTCCGCGAGGGCAATCTACAATTTTGACAACTATAAATTTGTGCTGCCTTCGGATATTAAGGCGGGGGATACCATGCTGAAATTGAAGGGGCAGGGTGAGGATCTTACCATTAATGCAGATTATGTGAACCTGGCCGTCTTCAACAACGCCGCTCCCGGGATGGCATTATTGGGCGAACGCATTACGCTGGTGGAAAAGGCCGGCGGCAACGGAACCTTTGGGGTAGATGGACTGAAAACAGGCGGAGAGGGAATTTACCCGCTTTGGCTGGACGGCCAGGAGGGAATTGAAGTGGCGGATTATAGCCTGACTGCCGACAGTACCAGGCTGGACATGAAGCTGGAAGGGCTGTACCTGTATGGCGAGGGCGGCACGAACCCGACGCTTGGGCAGCGGAAAAGCAACAACACCCTGACTGTTTCTGCAGGTACAAAGGCCACCGCGGCCTTTGGCGGGCGCGTCAATATCGGAGACGTAACGGGGAACAAAGTCGCCATGAGCGGCGGGGAACTGGTAACGACGGATGTGACCCATCCTAACTACGGGCTTTCCGGCAATGTGTACGGCGGGCTTGCGGAAGACGGCGCTGCAACGGGGAACAGGGTAACTTTGGAAGGCGGAACGCTGCGGGCTGCCTATGGCGGCTTCAGCTTTGCCGGTACGGCAGGCGGCGAAGGCGAGGGGCTGGGTAACAGCGTGACCGTGCGCGGCGGCCAAGTGGCGGAAGGCGTGTACGGCGGCTATGCTGTGCAGAAGGATGCTGCCGCCAACCTGGTGGCTGTGAGCGGCGGCACGGTTTCGGGAGCCGTCGTGGGCGGCTACGCGGAAATAGGGAACGCCATTAAGAACACAGTGACATTGGAAGGCAAGGGAAATATTAACGGGAACGTCATTGCGGGGCAGTCTGAGAAAGGCGAAGTGCGCGACAATACCCTAAGGGTAAGCGGGGGAATTGTTGAAGGCAACCTCACCGCGGGGCAATCTGGCAGCGGCGAGGTACGCGCCAACACCCTGACCGTAGAAGGCGGCGAAATTAAAGGGCGCCTCACCCTGGGGCAAGTCAGCGGCACGCTCACCGGTGGGCTGTCGTCCAAGGGCGGGTCTGTGAAGAACGCAGTCACACTGCGCGGCGGGATCTTTACGGGCGCAGTCAGTGTGACGGGAGGTTCTTCCCCGGTGAAGGCAGCGGATAACGCTGTGAACCTGACGGGAACTACCACAGGCCTGGAGGGCGTTACGCTGCGGGGCTATTCAGACGTTACGGCGGCCCACAGCGGCAACGAGCTGCACGTGGGCGGCGTAAAGGAATACGACGCCAGCGGCAACGCCACCATTACCAAAGCGACCTGGCAGGGCATTGCAAGCGCCAGCAACGGGACGGGAACCCTGCTGAGAACAGCCGCCCTGCGGAATACGGCAGGCGCTTCCGGCGGTACGGCACAGCAGGGAGCCGCAGGCAGCGGAACCAACGGCAACAGGGTAGATACCGTGGCCAATTTCGACAGCATCGCATTGCACAATGTGGTGTGGGGGGATACGCCGGCCCTTTCCGCGAAAACCATAGAAAACATAGGCGGGCTGGACGTGACGGGGCTGGAGTTCTTCACCCATCCGGACAACAGCACGGTGCACGACCACGCCCTGGAAGACAGCATGGTACTGCTGCACACGGACAACAACGAGCTGACCGGCATGCAGATCACCTATTTAGATGAAGGAAACGTGAAGACGGAGGCCCTGACCGGCCAGGGCATCAACTACCATAAAGCGGCCCACCACAGCGAAGAGAACGGCGTGACGGTGGACGGCAGCGAAGTGAAGCGGATCTACCTGGCGGAGGGCAACAAGTCCGTGGATTTCCTCTACCATGTGGACGGGACGAAGATCGCCTTAGGGAACGTGGAGTTTGTAAAGGACGGCACGGCCCGGATCCTGGACGGGCGGTTTGACGTGCGCAACGCGACCATTGACGCGGGCAGCCTGCCGATGACGGAAGCCAGCCTGGAGAAGGCGGCGGCGGGAGAGACCATGACCGTGCTGGACGCGGAAGACGCCATCAAAACTACAGGGGAGACAGCCACATTGAAAGAGTTCACCGGGGAAGGCGTCACAGGCGGCGTGAAGCAGTACGACGTGAAGTTTACGGACGCGCTGCAGGGCGACGGGGCCGGCAGCAGCAACGCCACGATGGCCCTGAGCGGCATCCACACCGATACCCTTGCCCAGAACGCGGAAAGGAACAAACTGACCTACACGGTAGGGGAAAAGAAGGTAAGGGAAGTTACCCTGGCAGGCGCCATCGACTGGAACAGCGGCGGCGTTACAGGCTGGAGCGACGGCGTGACGGCTTATGCCGACAGGGATTACCATTTTAATACTGATGCAAAGATCGATATGAAGGGGCTGTCCTTTAACCGGGCGGCGGTCGACCCCCAGGGACAGTCCATGACGCTGGTTAGCGGCAAGGCGGAAGGCACAGTGGAAAACGCCCCTGCTTCCTTTGGGGTGAGCCTGGCCGGGGCCAACACGACGCTGGACGCTACGGCGAAAGGCGCGGCGTCTGTGGCCAACGGGGACGTGACCTACGCGGTAACGGGCGTGACGCTGGACAAGGTGACGGTGAACCAGGTGACGGCCTGGACGGATTCCGTTCCCAAGGGCTGGGCCATTGCCAGCGGCCTGGAGATCGATACGGATACCATGCAGCTTCCCACGGGTACCGCCAACAGTAAGCATGCTATTTTGACGGCGGGCAGCGGCAGCTTTGCCGGGGCGAAGGTGACCGGCCAGTACGCCTATGCCAGCCACAGCCCCTTTACCCTGGAGAACGGGGGCGTGGCCGTGGCCGGTGAAAAGGAAGGCGGCGTGAAGCTGAGCGACGATAACAAATCCGTGGAGTACCATGTGGTGCAGGACCATGTGAAGAACGTGCGCCTGGGCCCGGTGGATTTCGCAAAGGACAAGACCCTGCTGACGGTGGGCGGCGAGTATGAGTTTACAAAGGTGAATGCCATTAATACAACGGACTTTGCCATGAACTACGTGAAACCGGAAATGGTGGCGGCCAATGACAGCATGACCCTGCTGCAGGGTAACAGCACCCTGCAGGCCAACGCGCTGCTGGCCAACATGGCGGCGGATGTGAAGACGAAGAACTTCAGCTACAGCTTTGAGCCAGTGGCGGGCGTGAATGTGGCGGCGAAGATCACAGGCAGCCTGGGAACCACGGCGAAAGGCGACGGCTTTACGTATACGGTAAACGAGCACAGGGCCGACAAGCTGACCTTCGGCAGCGTGGAATGGAAGCACAGCGGCGAGCTGCTGAAGCGGCCTGATAACATCATCTTTGCGGGGGCGGCGGTGGATACCACGCAGATCCATTTCCATAACGTGGATAGCCTGAAGACGGATCACCACATGACGCTGGTATCTGATTTCGGCGACACAGTGGGGCAGATCACCGGCGACCATTACACCGTTGGTTCCACGCTCCAGGGCAAGGGCAGGGCGTCCCTGAAGGGAAGCGACCTGGTCTACACCATTGAGCACGGGACACACCAGGATACGCCTACGCCCGATCCGACGCCCGATCCGAATTTTGAGGCCCAGCCCCAGACCCACAACACGGTGATGGGGATGACGGCGGGGATCAGCCTGCTGGCATCCGGCGCGGAACAGATCAGCCAGGCCATGGCAGGGCTGAACCTGATGGACAGCTTTGGGGGCATGAACACCGCAGGCGGCGCTGTGACGGGGACGACCGGCACAGGTGGGACCGGCGGCCCGGGACAGGGCAGCGGCAGTGAAAGCGGCGCGGCTGGCGGCGACAGCGTCACAGGCCAGGCCGGCGGCACGGAAGGCAGCGAAGCTTCCGGGCAGGGACAGGACGGAACCGGCAGCGAGAATACCGGCAGTGAAAACAACGGGAGCGACCCGGCCAAGGGCGAAGAAGGCCAGAAGGATGAGAACGGGCAGGGCTCCGGAAAAGGCAGCGGCGGCCGGGACGACGAACAGAAGGAAACGGATGCGGAAGGCATCATCATCGCCTCCATCGGCGGCAGCAAGGACCGTGTGGAGACGGGCAGCCACGTAACCAGCCACAACTGGAACGGGGTGCTGGGCATCGGCGGCAAGCGCATGATGAAGAGCGGGACCCTACAATACGCGGCCTTTGCGGAACATGGCCGGAGCAACTTCACCCTGCACAGCGAGAACGGGCGGGGCAGCGGCAACAGCCGGTACACGGGCGGCGGCCTCATCGCCAAATGGCAGAACCGGCACAACGTGTACATGGAAGCCAGCATCCGGGCCGGTCGTATGCACGACACGGCGTCCAACATGCTCCATGACCCGCTGACGGGCCAGGGCTACGGGTACGACGTGCGGGCCAATTACATCGGCGGCCACGTAGGCGTTGGCAAAGTGTACTACTATGAAAATGGCCGGAGCCTGGACGTGTACGGGCGTTTCTTCCACATGAAGCGCGACGGGGTATCCTTTGACGCGGGTGGACACTTTGACCTGGACAGCGTAAAGAGCAGCGTGCTGCGGGTAGGGGCCCGTTACGGCGCGACGGATAAGCTTTGGAACTGGTACGGCGGGCTGGCCTATGAATACGAATTCGACGGTAAATCCACGGGCACGGCAGACGGGGCTCCCATCCGTTCGGCCAGCATGAGCGGGGGCAGCGTGCGGGGCGAGATCGGCCTGCGCATGAACTCCAGCAAGACCAATCCCTGGAAGGCGGACATCAGCCTGACGGCCCACGCGGGCAAGCATCGCGGCTTCGGCGGCAACGTAAGCGTGGCGTACACGTTCTGATAACCTTCTGGGCACACGGCGTAATGGCAGCTTGTTCGAACAAAGCAATAAAAATGCATGTATGATATGCCAGAAAGATACAGACAAACTAACCTGCCTATTATTATAACAACAAGCAGGCCCAGAATCCGTGCTCTTACTGGAGTTTTGGAAAAACTTCGGTTGTAAAAACAATCGGGCGGGCTTCCGGTTGTCCATTTTCTGCCTGCAGCATTCGATTTACAGAAGGAGTTGCCAGCGCATGTGGTTCATTGCGGGGAAAGTGTTCTGATGTAATATTTGCAGTATTAAATTATCCGGCCTATAGGCAAGTAAGCCAGTAGGCCGGATTTTTTTGCGGTCGCTGTAAAAAACCGTCTCTATCTCTACAGAGGATCGTAGGAACCCGATAAAAACCTATCGTTATTTTGGCAACATCGCGTTTTCAGAAGCCAGTACGATACTTTCATCGTTCTGTTTCAGGACTGTCTTAACGATAGGGGGAAAATTGTGTAGAGGGAGGAGTGCGGATAGCCAAGGAACGTACACGGCGGAAAACCAAAAGGCCAAAAGGTTGACAGCGTGGTGGCTACGGTTATGGCAATTGACCGGTCGATCCGCTGCGGGAACGAAAGCGGGGAGAGCGTATATGACGGCAGGGGGATAATGCTGTTGTAAAACAAAAAAGCCGGAGCTTTTTATGCTTCCGGCTTTAGCAACTTCAGGGTTTCAAATGTTTAAGTAGAATCGTATTATTTTTTCAGCTTTTTCTTACTGGCATTGTCGGCCATTTCATTCAGTCTTTTCCAGATTTCACGTCGTTCATTGTACAATTTTTCAGCATCTCTCAATGCTTGCTGAAATTCTGGCCAAAGCTTATGCTGATTATTTAAGACGACAACATTATTGGCACTGACAACAATGGCGTCATATAATTCGGAAGGGTTGATATGTGCAATTAGAAACGTACCAACGCTGTGCCGCCTAATGGGAAAGTGGAGGCCTACAAACCTGTGAAGTACATGCTTGTTCTTTCCATCCCCGCATGCGCCGCGCGTGTCAGGGACAAAGGCATGGTTTACGACAAAGCCTGCGTGTCCGGAGAGGCGGAAGTTTACGGGGAAGGCCGGGCATATCAGGCGGTACAGCTTTTGGACACTGAAATGGTGGATTATGATATTGTGCAGCGGAATAACAAACGACAGGCTGACAATGCGAAATCTGCGGAAAAGGTTCCACCGAAAAAGCGTGTTGTCGTAAAGAAAAATACGAGTAAGAAACCCAAGACACGTAGTTAAAACGTGATTGATACTGTCGAATAATCTTGTTATAGTTTTAGTATCTGATTTTAAATTTATGTTATAATGTGGATGTCAGGAAATGAGGTGTTGGAAATGAAATACACTCTCTTTAATAAAAACGTCCCTGCTGTGGATTTAGAAATTGACGAATGGTATGGGCACGTGTCGAAAGTAACGAAAATTCATAATTTAGAAGTCTTGCCCTTGTTGGCGAAATTTAACCATAATATTGAGAATGGGATCCGGGAATGGTTACAGGACCGCAGCATCCCCAGTTCGCGCATTCGGGATTTTGGCACGAAATTATCAATTCAAAACCTGGGGCTTAATTTGTCCGATCAGTATTGGTTCTGCCCGGAAGGTAGCGGGTTTTCGTGGAAAGATGTTAATTTGTTTCAAAATCATTTTGACAGGAAATATGTTGATCGCGAAGGGAATTATTTGCCGGAATACAGTTCTAATGGGCAACAGGATAAATACTGGGAAATAAGGGGCGAACGCCGTGTCCTTGTGAAGGAAAGCAGAAAACCGTTTTATCAGGAATCCTGTAATGAAGTTTTTGCGGCGGCCATCCTTGGAGAATTAGGGCTGGATCATATTCCATATACCAAAGAGGGCGACAATTCTATTTGCGAGACGGGCATTGATGAGAATACGGAGTATGTTCCGGCGACCCATATCTTAAATGCAGTTAAGAAGAGAAACAATGATAGCAATTATACTCATTTGCTGCGTTGCATGGAAAATTTACATATCCCCGCCGAAAAAGCCGATATTGACAATATGATCGTTTTTGATTACCTGATTGATAATATCGACCGGAATTATGGCAATTTCGGGTTTATACGGAAGGCGGAGGGTGGCGAGTTTATAGGCTTTTTCCCGTATTTTGATCATGGTAATTCTATGTGGTACAATGAAGCAGATGAACGTATTAATGCATTATCGCCAATACAGCAAACAAAACCGTTTTATGAGGACGCAAGAAGACAGTTGGCTTTAGCCGAAGATATTACTGCTCCCTTTGGCGACCTGAGAAGAGATTTTCTCAAGGAGAAAGTTGTTGAGTTTTATTCAGAATCATTAACTGAGGCCCGGGTTTCTAAATTAGCGGATGCAGTGTCTGCAAGGCTGGAACTAATTATAAGACTACGATTGAATCAAACAGGGAACGACATCAACATGCTGAATACCGGGCAACTTAATGTTGTCACAGATGCGATACATGAACCTAAAGACAGCACATTAACGTCCGGGGTTCAGGATGTTACAAGAAAGGCAGAAGAAAAGATAAGGAAGGCTCGACTGGAAGCGTCCCGCAAACGCAGGGAAAAGGCTGAACATGGCAGGAAGCCGAGTACGCGGAAATAAGCCTATTTATCAAAGAGAAGAATAAAACCGTCCCAGAGGCTTTATATGAGCTTTCGGGGCGGTTTTATTATGTTTAATAAAAAGACTTGCCAATAGATGCAGTGATTATGATGGGTTTGCCGAAACAGATTTTTATACTATTTTTCCCTGTTTTTGCGTTCAGGATATGGATATTCGTTTCATCAATTCCCGGGAGAATGTGTTGGCATTTATTTTTGCCGGGCGAAACTTTTTGAGTGGTTAATGTAATGACATCGTTCATATGAATCGGCAATTATACCTTTTTTATGTAGTGGATTGGTGATTTTGTAATTGATTTTTAAAGGCTTTCAGGGGACAAGAGGCCGTGAACGATTTTAATTCAGTTTTACTTTTCGTTTAGTTCTGTTTAATGAATCATGTCAATACATTAATTTTTGATGGGCGAAAAAATACCGATTTTGCCTTTTTTCACTTTCGCAAACTAAAATATTGGCTTCCGGATAAAATAAAAGGAACCGCACAACTATGCGGTTCCTGAATGTTTAATTTTGGTCGGGGCGGCGAGATTCGAACTCACGGCCTCTTGTACCCGAAACAAGCGCGCTACCAAACTGCGCCACGCCCCGACAACGAATTCATTATAGATGATTCATCCCAATTTGTCAACAGGAAAATAAAAATAGTTTTATCCCTGGGTGACTACGCGGATATTACTTACGTTAAACGCTCTGGAAATGGCAGGCAGGGCGTCCCGTAAAATAAAGGTACGATGCAGTTCGCTTTCTGCTACAATCAGGCAGCGTTCTCCGGACACGTTGATATTGTGGATACGGGTGATCAGGCGGTCAAATTCCGCGTCGCCCAGTTCTTCCCGCAGTTTCTGCAGCCCGGGCATCAGCTGGGGTTTTTCTTTGGCAAACCGTTTTTCAATCGGGGAAAAGGGTACGGTCACAACACGTGCGTCGCGGGCAACGACAAAATTCTCTTCATTTTCGCCCGGAACAACTAAATCTGGTCTCATTTCAATATCCTCCTATATCTTCATCTTGCGTTTTAACAGTGCTGTATGCAATTCACTTTTTGCATATGACTATTATATGTAATTACGGCGGCTACGTCAAGAAAACATTCCTTGCAGTTATAAGAAAAATGAGTTAAAATAATACATACTTATAAAAGCAGATACAATTGGAATATGTATCTGCACATGGACACTTCCCCCGCTGTGGGCTGTGTTCAAATTTCTGGTTAAAGTTTCAGGAGGATGTAAGATCGATGTCTGTTTTTGATGTATTACAGGAACGGGGCTTTATTGCACAGGTTTCCCACGAAGAGGAAATCCGCGAATTACTGGAAAAGGAAAAGGTCACGTTTTATATTGGCTTTGACCCGACGGCGGACAGTCTGCATGTCGGTCACTTTATTGCTCTGATGGCTATGGCCCATATGCAGCGGGCGGGGCATCGTCCCATCGCACTGCTGGGCGGCGGCACCGGTATGATCGGCGACCCCAGCGGCAAGGACGATATGCGCAAGATGCTGACGCCGGAATTTATCAACCATAACATTGAGTGTTTCAAAAAGCAGATGAGCAAGTTCATTGATTTTTCCGACGGCAAGGCGCTGATGGTGAACAATGGAGACTGGTTGCTGAGTTTAAATTACGTGAACCTGCTGCGGGAAGTGGGCACGCATTTTTCCGTGAACCACATGCTGGCGGCCGAGTGCTATAAGAAACGTTGGGACAAGGGCCTGACGTTCTTTGAGTTTAACTATATGATCATGCAGGCGTATGATTTTTATACGCTGCATAAGAACTATAACTGTGTGCTGGAAATGGGCGGCGACGACCAGTGGTCCAACATGCTGGCCGGCGTGGAACTGATTCGCCGCAAAGACCAGAAACCGGCTTTCTGCATTACCTGTAAGCTGCTTACGACCAGTGACGGCCGCAAAATGGGCAAAACGGAAAAGGGCGCCTTGTGGCTGGATGCGGAAAAATGTTCGCCTTATGATTTCTATCAGTACTGGCGCAATGTGGACGACTCAGACGTGGAAAAATGCCTGGCGCTGCTGACCTTCCTGCCTATGGAGGAAGTCCGCCGTCTGGGAGCGTACAAAGACGAAAAAATCAACGAAGCGAAAAAGGTGCTGGCCTATGAAGTGACCAAGCTGATTCACGGCCAGGCTGAAGCGGACAAAGCGGTGAAAGCTACGGAAGCCCTGTTTGGCGGCGGCGCGGATATGGAGAATGTGCCCACGCTGGAGATTTCCGAAGCAGAGAAGACTGCCAAACTGGTTGACGTCCTGACTGCGCAGAAAGTATTCAACAGCAAGCGGGAAGCACGGCAGATGATTGCCCAGCGGGGTCTGTACCTGAACAATGCGGCGGTGGAAGATGCGGAATTCGCGTTGACACCGGACTTGTTTGCGGAAGATGGCGGCGTGCTGATACGTAAAGGCAAGAAGAAGTATTATCGTATTGTTGTTAAATAAAGCCGTTTGATTTTGCATTATCAATTATGAAAACGCACGACAAGTGCGTTTTCGTTTTCATAGCAGGTGATTTTTATGAACAATTCCCTTTCCCTCGGTAAACTGATTCCGGTAAGCTTGGTTTTGTTTTCTTCGTTCTTTGGCGCCGGCAATCTGCTGTTTCCGCCGCTGTTCGGGTATTTGGCCGGCAGCAATCTGAACATTGCTACGTTAGGCTTTTGCATTACCGGTGTGAGTCTTCCCATTCTGGGGGTGCTGGCCATCGCTATGACCGGCGGTACCGACCTGACGGAAGTGGCGGCGCCTGTTAATATTGCGTACGCAAAGATTATCATGTTTTTGTCCAGCATGGCCATCGGGCCGTTGTTCGCCATTCCCCGTACGGCTGCGTTCAGTTATGAAATCGGTATCAAACCGCTGCTGGGAACTACGGAAGCCTGGCAGCTGGCTCTGTATTCCGCCCTGTATTTTGCATTCAGCTTCTATGTGGCGAATAATCCGTCCAAAGTGCTGAACTGGCTGGGAAAAATCCTGACACCCGCGTTGCTGGTATGCCTTGCGGTACTGTTCGCGAAAGTACTGCTGGCGCCGTCTTTCGTGCCGGGCGCGCCTCAGGATGCCTATCTGAACACCCCTTTCCTGAAAGGATTCCAGGAAGGGTACAATACCATGGACTTACTGGCATCTTTTCTGTTTGGCGCAGCAACACTGACTTCCATTAAGACACTGGGGATTGAAGGGAAAAAAAATCTGATCCGGACCTGTCTGTGCGCGGGTCTCATTGCCGCGGCCCTGCTGGCCGTCATCTATTACTTCCTGGGGTACGCGGGAGCGGAAGCGCACCGTTACCTGTCCGGTGAGTTTTCCAACGGCGCCGGCATCCTTGTGGCAACGGCCCATGAATATCTGGGCGCAGGCGGTACCGCTATCCTTTCCGCCATCATCATTCTGGCCTGTCTTACTACCAGCATCGGTCTCATTGCTGCTATTGCCGATTATTTCCATATCCTGTTCAACCAAAAGCTGTCCAAAAAAACAATGGGATTTCTGGTGGCGCTTCTCAGCTTCCTGCTCTCCAACTTCGGGCTGGATATGATCATCAAGATGGCGATTCCCGTTCTGTGTTTCTTATATCCGGTTATGATTGCCCTGGCCTTGTTGAATGTGTTTGGCTTCGGTGGCAACAAGCGTGTGTTCCGCTGTACGATGTGGATCGTTACGTTGTTTGCTGTTGTGGAAGGGCTGAAGGCAGCAGCTATCCCGGTTCCTATGGAAAGCATCCTGGCATCGGTGCCTCTGTATACGGAAGGATTCGGCTGGTTCACTGTGGCGGTGATAGGCGCTGCTGTGGGCGTGATTTGGGATAAAATGAAAAGCTGATGAAGCTTCCTTTGAGAGAAAACATAATTGCCTTAGCCGCTGCTCATTGGCATGGCTTTATAACTTTTTGTGCGTAAATAAAACAAAAACCCGGAAACGCAACCGATGCGTTTCCGGGATTCTTTTTTCTGGTACTCGGACAGGGGCTCGAACCCTGGACCTCTGCCATGTGAGGGCAGCACTCTAACCAACTGAGCTATCCGAGCAAATTCAATTTACGTATGCTATTATACACCTGTTTCAAAAGAATTACCAGCTTTTTTTAAAAAATCTGTGTTTCTTTGTAAAAGAAGTGAACGGCTGGTTACTGGCGATGTATTCCCCGTACGGATTTATTGTTTGGCAACTTAATGCACAACGTCATTACCTGTTCCTGAAAATTGATTCGATATGTTCGTTCCAGTTGAACACCCCATAACGCTGCAGTGTGTATCGGGTCTGTTTTGTATCAGGTATAACCGAAGCGATAAATGCCATGTCGTAATACTTTTCAGCTATGGATTGTACGGTGCTGTTAACACAGCCGGTTGGATAGGCCAGCGCATAGACCGGCTTGCCCAGCATCGTTTCCAGTTGCTCTCTGGACACTCGCAGTTCATAATCAATCTGTTCTGCACTCTTTTTTGTCAGCACTTCGTGATTTACGGTATGGGAACCGATTTTCATGCCGTTTGCCTGCATCTCTTTCAACTGGCCTTCGGTCATCCGGTTGTCTTTTCCGACCATACTGCTGACCACAAAAAAGGTACCGGTTACCTTTTCCTCCCGCAATACCGGATAGGCGTACTTATAATTATCCGCGTAGCCGTCATCAAATGAAAGGAGAACTGTCTTTTCCGGCGGCTGTGCCGTACCGGCTTCATACTGTCTCAGATCGTCCACGTCAATAAATGTAAAGCTGGCTTCCCTGAACTCCCGGATATGCCGACGCAATATTTCCGGACTCACATTCAGGAAGTCATCTGCCCGGTCAGGTCTTACTTCGTGATAGCAAAGAACGGTAATCGGAAAAATTTCCGGAGAAAGCTCTTTTGCATGTTTCAGGCGGGCTATTTCCCGTCGTACGTTCGGACCGTAAACGACTCTGGAAATCCATTCGAGCCGCCCGGATTCCAGAACCGGCGAACCGATGTGGTGGGCATAAGCAAACAGGCCTGCGCAGATTGCAAAGAAACAAACAAAGCCGATTAAAACTGTTTTTACTTTGGGATTTTTTAAATACATCAGAGAGACCTTCTTTAGTTATATATGTTCACGAACTCTGTTATTGTACAACATTTAATTTGGTAATTCAAATGGAATTTTTCAAAGAGACACTGATTCCTCCCGGAATAATCTAAAGGACATTATTTCGGTAAACAGAGGTAAAGAGGAAAAAAATATGATATAATAATCATAAAGATATTACAATCAATCGTATGTCTGACAAATAAAGATTATATTTTGGTGTTACAGGAGGTAGTTCAATGAGTGTTTTGGTAAGTATTCTGATGGTTATTGTACTGGCGGTGGGTTCCGTGTTCGGCTTTTATAACGGCATGGTATCCTCACGCGAAAATGTGGACAGCAAGTGGTCCCAGGTGGATAACCAGCTGCAGCGTCGCAGCGATTTGATTCCCAATCTGGTGAATACAGTAAAGGGTTACGCAAGTCATGAAAAAGAAGTGTTCCAGTCGGTGTCCGATGCAAGGGCGAAGATGGCGGGCGCAAAGTCCGTGGGTGATAAGTTATCGGCCAATACGGAGCTGAGCGGAGCATTATCCCGCCTGCTGGCGGTAGCGGAAAATTATCCCCAGCTGAAAGCGGATCAGAACTTCCGTCAGCTGCAGGATGAACTGTCCGGAACGGAAAACCGTATCGCAGTTGCCCGCAAGGACTACAATGACGCAGTGCAGAATTACAATACAAAGATTAAATCGCTGCCCTACTCATTATTTGCCGGGGCGCTGGGATTTACGGAGCGAGATTACTTTAAAGTGGAAGAGACTGCCAAGGCAGTTCCGAAAGTGCAGTTCTGACTATGTTTACATTCCTGAAAGAATTGGTATTCTTTCTTATTCTCAGTTTCTTAATATGGCTATTTGCTCCCGTGGAAACGGTGGACAATACTTCGTTGCAGATTCTGCCGAAACCAACGGTTTCCTCCGGTATTTACGTACAGGATAATGCCGGAGTGTTTTCTGCGTCCGTTTCCGGTTATCTGCAAAGCCTGGGGCGTCAGCTTGACCAGAAGACTACGGCCCAGCTGGTGGTGGTTACGGTTCCAAGTCTGAAAGGAGCTCCTCTGGAGGATTATTCCCTGCAGATTCTTCGGCAATGGGGCATTGGAAACAAGGAAAAAAATAACGGCGTGCTGATGCTGATTTCTACCGGTGACCGAAAGTCGCGGATTGAAGTGGGTTATGGATTGGAAGGCGCCCTGACAGACGGTGTAACCGGACAGATCCAGGATCAGTATATGATTCCGTATTTCCGAAAGGGAAACTATGAAGAGGGCATTGCCCGCGGTTATGAAGCGCTGGCCCGGAGGATTGCAAAAGAGTATAATGTGCAGCTGGCGGTTTCCGGTTATGCAAACCATTCGCCGGATGCTGTGAGACCCGGCGCGGACGGTCAGACGACGGAAGAATTGTTTGAAAAGGCACTGGCGGAGCAGAACGGAACTGCTGCCCAGTCCCGGCCGGATGACACGCAAAAAGGAACGGTTTCCGGCGATACTGCTGCCCGGGGTTCCACGGATACTACACAGAGCAGCATGGCAGCAGATGGTTCCCGGGACCGTACTGATAAGGGCGTCAATGCAGGTGCGGTGCAGAGTGAGAGTTCCGGATCTTCCGAAAAGAAAGAACCGGAAGGTGTGATTGAGAAAATCCTGTATATCGCCGGGGAACTGGTGGACATCTTTGGGTGGACGGTAATCCTGCTGGCATTTGTTATTATTGATGGGGTTTTCCTGGGGGGATTTTTTGCTACCCTGTTTTTTGAAATTCTGCTTTCTGCTGTCTTCAGCGGCGGCGGAGGCGGTGGCGGCGGGGGAAGTTCCGGCGGCGGATTCGGCGGCGGATCCGGCGGTGGGGGCGGTTCCTCCCGAAGCTGGTAAACGGCTTTTCTGCTTTTGATTTTGGTTTTGGAACCGGGGAAAGCTGTATAAAAATAAAGGGCTTAAGACAAAAACATACTATATTTTGTGTTTTTCACAGATTTGTTACAATATTTAGCAATCGGAAAGTGACAAAACGACAGTTTTGTTGTATGATAGATAAGAAAATTAATGTCCCGTATCAAATCCCGGATAGTCGGGAGAACAGGTGCGGTAAATTTGTATTGTCTGAAGTAACAGACAGAAAGGCGCGGCCTGGAACGCGATGCGAATTATTACCGGTAAGGCGCGGGGGTTGCACCTGAACGTGCCGAAGAACTATGATGTGCGTCCTACGGCGGACCGGGTGAAAGAATCCCTGTTCAATATTATTGGCGCCAAAATCGTGGGATCCGCTGTGCTTGACCTGTTCGCCGGCAGCGGCAATTTGGGACTGGAGTCCTGGAGCCATGGCGCCAGGTTTGTGCAGTTTGTGGATAACAGCCGGACATCCCTGAAGCTTACGGACAGCAATATAGTAAAATGCCGGGCAGAGTCGGACTGCAAGGTGCTGAAGTGTGATGCGGAAGCGGCCGTGGAACTGTTATATAAGCAGGGGCAGCGTTTTGAACTGGTTTTTGTAGATCCGCCATATAATAAAGGGTGGATTCAGAAAATCCTGGCAAAACTGGTTAAATGCCCGCTTTTGGCAGACAACGGCTGGCTGATCGCGGAACATTCTATGCATGATGAGATTGTCGGCGCGGTGCCGGAGGGGTATGAAATCTTCCGGAGCCAGCAGTACGGGGAAACCGTGCTGAGTTTTTTACGAAAGAGTGCTTGAATTGCAGTCGTTGGAGCTATGGAGATGATTGGCAGTTCAGCATAAGCATGAAAGGGTTTTATAAAACAGCGTCGAAACATTGATAATTGGACATGTTTCAAATTTACCGCATAAGGGGGAGCCATGATGCGCAAAGCTGTGTGTTCAGGCAGTTTTGACCCAGTGACTAAAGGGCACATTGATATTATTGAGCGTGCCAGCCGGATGTTTGACGAAATCATCGTCTGTGTGTTCTATAATCCGGGCAAAGTAACCTCCCTGTTTTCTCCGAAAGAAAGAGTGGAGATGCTGAAAGCGGCTACGTCCCACCTGCCAAATGTGCGGGTGACCAGCTGCAGCGGTCTGTTAAATGAGTTCTGCGAAAAGGAACAAGCTTCCTTTATTGTCAGAGGACTGCGGGCTTTCACTGATTTTGAATATGAATTCCAGCGGGCATTGTTGTTGAAAAAAATCAATGAATCCCTGGAAACGGTTTTTATCATGACGAATGCCAATTATTCCTACATCAGTTCGTCCGGTGTGCGGGAACTGCTGGCATTTGACGGCGATATTAATCAGCTTGTACCGGCAGGTGTGGCAGAGCTGATTAATAAATATCAGAAGCGCAAAACCAAATAATTGCGGTTATGTCCGGAGAGCACAGGTTTGCGGATTCAGGTGGAACACATCCTGAAAACGTTGACGGTCTGGATGCTAAATTGAAGAAAGAAAGAGGATATGAATATGTTGGAGAGACTAAGCACAAATGTAACGTTAGATCAGATTTTTGATGATTTATATAACCTGATTTCCGAAGCGAACCGGATTCCGCTGACGGATAAGATTATCGTGGAAGAAAGCGATTTGTCTGCAATCCTGGATGATTTGAAGGAAGCGATTCCTAAGGAAGTGAAGAATGCAGGCAAGGTGCTGGAGGACTCCAAGAATATTCTGAACTCTGCCCGGGAAGAGGCTGCTGCTACGGTGGAAAAGGCCAATGCGGAGGCAGAGCATATTATTACGGCTGCCAAAGAGGAAGCAGAACGTCTGGTACGTCAGGAGGAAATCGTGCGCCAGGCGGAGATGCTGGCCAAGGATATCAAGACTTCTGCCCAGCGCTATGAAGACGAAATAAAGCAGGGTGCAGACCAGTATGCGGACCAGGTTAAGACCGATTCCCTGCAGTATGCGGACGATATGCTGGGTTATCTGGGCAACAGCCTGCAGTCGGCCTTACGCGCTATTGAAGAAAACCGCTCCAGCGTAAATGATGAGCGCAAGAGCCTGGCAGATGTGATCGCTTCCCGGGTGAAGCATGTGGCTCCTCAGGAAGAAGAACCGGCGGAACCGGTTGCTGCCGAAGAAAAACCGGCGGATGAATAATCATGGGTTGCAGTGTGACATGATTGACATATAAATGCTTGGCGGATTATGGTGTTGTGATTTTGTCTGGCATCCGCTTTTTTGAGGCGTAAAAATAACTCCTTATGCACGGAATGTGACAGTGCATAAGGAGTTTTTATGTCAGCGCAGAGAGAGTATTCCGGTGTGTCGCGTAAAATATTACGTTTGCTTTACATACTCGGGCGATGTGGTAAAGCAGCTTCCGTACGTTCCTGTGTTACCGATGAGGAGCTGGAACAGGTCGGCGGCGGCAGAGTCCAGCTGCAGCAGCGGGTACAGGGACGTATCCTTATATTGTTCTTCTCTGCCCGGTTTGATAATGACGGGTAACGAAGCGGTTTCTTTCATTTCCTTCAGCAGACTGCGTCCTCGCTCGTTGAAAGCCAGTACCCGAATATAAGCCGGCTCGGGTGAGATAGTCCAAAAGGCGCGGGAGCGTTGCAGCAATAATTGCAGGGAAAGGCGCCGTACTGAAGGAAGAGGGTCCCGCTTATTGGCAACTGTCTGGCAGAATGCCGTGAAGCCTCGTTGTAATCGCTGCCTTGCATTGTAGAAACGGCAGCATAAATCTTGACTGGCACTGCTGTGTTCATACAGGTAGTTGCCGTCCTGTCGGGCGAGCCGATCAGACAACAGCTGAGACAGAATATCTTCCTGTCGGGCGAAGCGGGCGGGGTAGTTGATTTCCCGGCATTGTAACAAAGCGAGGGAAGTATCCGGCAGGAAAGGGGCCAGTTCTGTGGCGGAAACACCGTTGCGTAAGGCGGTCCGTATGGACGAAGCAGAGGCGTAGGGAGGCCTGAGTTCTGTATCGTTGTAACCGCTGCCCTGTCGTGGCAGTGTAATTAACTTTATGGCCAGATGGTTGTGCAGCAGCGCTTTTTGATAGGCTAAAGCCAGCAGATTGTTGGCTCCTTTAAACCAGCCGGCGTCTTTCTGGCTTTGGGAAGCTGCGGTTTCCCAGGCTGCACCGTAGGATAACCCCTGTTGCAGTAATGTTTTGATTTGCTGTTCCGTTTCCGGCAGCAGCGACCAGGCGGCTGTGGAAGAAAGGGAACTGCTGGCCGTACCGGTGTGCTCGGCGCCGCACGCCAGCGTATCCACGATGCCGGTGGCCGCCAGTGTTTTTACCGCTCCGGCGGCAAAGTAGTCTGCGCTGCGAAGACTGAACCAGGCGGGCAGCAGTACTACCAGATCCACACCGGCATGGACTGCCATGGAAGCCCGTATCCAGGGGTCGGCTGCTGCCATCTCGCCGCGCTGGACAACCCAGCCGCTCATACAGGCAATGACCGGCACGTTACCTGACTTTTCGCGCAGTGTTTGCAGCTGCCAGCGGTGCCCGTTATGGAACGGATTGTATTCTGCTGTGATTCCGATTGCATGTAAAGACATATAAAGCTTCCTCTTGCAATAATGAGTTTCCTGTTATACAATTATTTTATCACAAAATTTATAGAGATGCGGGGATTTTCCCTGCTGATTTTTTCTTGACAAAGGTTATATGTATGGCTATAATTGTAACGATTGGTGAAATATGATTAAAGTAAATGTCGCTGAGATAAGAAAGCACTTAACCGGAACAAAGCTCCTGCGTTTTGAAGCGGAACCTGCGGAATTGGATATTACCGAAACGGAGCTGCCCATCATCGGCAAAGTTCGTATTGAGGGGGATATTACCAACGTGGGGGACGTGCTTCTGCTGAAAGCGCTGGTCAGTGCAAGAGTGAACCGTTTGTGTTCCCGTTGCCTGAAAGAATTTTCGGCGGATTCCGTTGCGGAAGTGCTGGAGAAATACTATCCGTCGGGAAGTCCGGGCGTTGAAACAGATGCTTATGTCTACGAATCGGATGTAGTTGATATTACGGAGCCGCTGCGTGAAGGTCTTTTGTTAGCAGAACCTTTGAGGGTCTTGTGCAAAGAGGATTGCCTGGGAATCTGCCCAGTTTGTGGCGCAGACCGGAATGTCCATCCCTGCAGTTGCGATACCGTCACGGTCGATCCAAGACTTGCGGCATTAAAGCAGTTCATCAAATAAAATTTTAAATACCATTTTTGTTTAGGAGGTGTATGGGAAATGGCAGTACCGAAGAGAAAAATGACCAAAGCACGCCGCGATTCCCGCCGTGCGAACTGGAAGCTGACTGCTCCGAGCCTGGTTGAGTGCCCGCAGTGCCACGAAATGAAGATGCCGCACCGTGTGTGCCCGGAATGTGGTTACTATAACGGGAAAGAAGTTATCAAAACCGAGGAATAATTTCGCAATGAGAATTAACCCTGAGGACAAAGGTCTTCAGGGTTTTTTCCGTTTTACGCTGCTTACACTACAGTCATAATTCTGTTTGGATTTTGTGATTTGTGTAATGTACATGGGAAAAGCCGCCAAATATTGTGCTTTTTTATATTTTTTTGTTACAAAGGACTTGCACAGATAGAGAAGAAAGAGTATAATACGTACAAGCAGGTATTATAACCAGGTGTTAAAAGTGAGGTGATAAAATGAATTCTTCGAGAAAGCTGATTCGTCACGGAAAATTGCAGAAACTGATTCAGAAGGATCCATTTTTAACCGACGAACAACTGGCAAAAACGCTGAAGGTCAGCGTACCTACAGTACGCCTGGACCGTTTGGCATTAAATATACCGGAGCTGCGGGAACGAATCCGGATGATGGCAAGTACGGCCAGCACGCGCCTGAAAGCGATTGACCAGAAAGATATTGTAGGCGAACTGATCGATCTGGAACTGAACCGGTCCGCTATTTCTACGCTGACCATAACCCACGATATGGTGTTGGGGAAGACTGGCGTGGGACGGGGCTATTTTATGTTTGCCATGGCTGATACACTGGCTCTTGCGCTGGTAGATACAGAATTTGCCCTGACGGCAGTCAGCAATGTAAAATACAAGGTGCCGGTGTATCCCGGTGACAGGCTGGTGGCCAAAGCGGATGTGACGAACATCAAAGATGACAGGTATTATATCCGGGTCATCATTAAAAAGGAAACTACAGAAGTGTTCCGGGCGAAGTTTATTATTGCTGCGGTTCGGAATGTTGCAGATTTTAATTAAAATTACTGAATTGGCGGAATGTCTGGCCGCCAGTAACTGTGCAGACGAATTGACCGGCGGTTTTCCCGGGTTAGTCTGCTGTCAGGAAAGGACGCTGAAAACCGCATGAAAATTGCGCTGGATGTTATGGGTACCGATTACGGCCCGAAGGAACTGGTTCTCGGGGCTGTTATGGCGGTAAAAGAATATAAATGTGATGTTGTGCTGGTAGGGGACGAACCTACCATTAAGGAACTGTTAAAATCGTATGGAGCGGAGAACGAACCGCGTCTTACTGTCCGGCATGCTTCGGAAGTAATTGGCATGCATGAGCACCCCGGTATTGCGGTGAAGACGAAGAAGGATGCTTCTATTGTGGTGGCCACGGACCTGTTGCGTAACAAGGAATGTGACGCCCTGGTGTCTTCCGGAAGTACGGGCGCGGCAGTAGCAGCAGCGCTGTTCCATCTGGGGCGCATCCGCGGTGTGGGCCGTCCCTCGATCGCTACGCCGATTCCCAGCCTGACCGGTACTACCGTTTTGCTGGACAGTGGCGCCAAGGTAGACGCCAAGCCGGAACATATGCTGCAGAATGCTATCATGGGTTCCATTTTTGCGGAACTGATGCTGAATATCAAAAATCCCCGGGTGGGTCTTTTGAATATTGGGGAAGAGGAAATCAAGGGTAATGAACAAACGTTGGCCACGTACCCGTTGCTTAAGGAAGAGAAACTGATCAATTTTATCGGCAATGTGGAAGGCCGTGACATCAATAAAGGCAATGTAGATGTTGTGGTTTGTGACGGCTTTGTGGGCAATGTGGTGCTGAAAGCGGCTGAAGGGCTGGCTACAGCTATCCTGACCATGGTGAAAGAAGCAATCCTGAACGGTGGCTTTCTGGCCAAGATTGGGGGACTCCTGATCAAACCGGCCCTGCGTGGGCTGAAGAAACGGCTGGATCCGGAAGCCTACGGCGGCGCATTGCTGCTGGGCGTGAGGGCGCCGTTCTTCATCTGTCACGGCTCTTCTAAGGCGAAAGCGATTAAAAATGCCATCGGCGCCGCAGTGGATGGAGTAGAACGTAACATCTGCAGCCGGATTGCTGAAGATATTGCCAGACAGACCAAAGCAGACAAAGTAGTGGGTACACTGCGCTAAACGAACAGAACGAAACGTGGTGCGGCAGGAGAAAAACTGTGACATATGCTGCTGGAATTATCGGGACAGGCTGTTACCTGCCCGAAAAAATATTGACAAACCAGGATCTGGAGAAGATGGTTGATACCTCTGATGCCTGGATTACAGAACGGACCGGAATCCGGGCCCGGCATATAGCTGCGCCTGAGCAGGCTACCAGCGATCTGGCCTATGAAGCGTCGTTGCGTGCATTAGCGGATGCGCAGACGCAACCGGAAGAACTGGACCTGATTATTGTGGCTACCGAAACACCGGATTATAAATATCCATCCACAGCCTGCCTGCTGCAGGCAAGGCTGGGGGCAAAAAACGCGGCCTGTTTTGACTTGTCTGCCGGGTGCAGCGGGTTTGTGTATGGCTTGGGTATCGGCAGTCAGAGTATTGTTACCGGACTGTACAAAAAGATTTTGATTGTAGGGGCGGAAACGCTTTCCCGTATTACAGACTGGACGGACCGTAATACCTGTGTGCTGTTTGGTGACGGCGCAGGCGCTGCGGTACTGGGACAGGTAGAAAAAGGTTATGGGATCTTGAGTCTTGACATGGGGGCCGACGGTACCGGTGGCAGACACCTGATCCAGCCGGGCGGCGGCAGCCGCAATCCGGCAACTCATGCGACGGTAGATGCTCATGACCATACAATTCACATGGACGGACAGGACGTATTCAAGTTTGCCGCCCGGAAGATGCCGGCCGCCTGCAAAAATGTGTTAGAGAAAGTCGGGATGACGATTGATGATATTGCCCTGCTGGTTCCCCATCAGGCTAATATGCGGATTATCGATAATGCCATAAGCCGGCTAAAAATTGACAGGAATAAAGTGTGGATTAACATTGACAAACACGGCAATATGTCGGCAGCCTGTATTCCGGTCTGTCTGACGGAAGCACGACAGGCTGGAAAGCTGAAGAAAGGCGACAATGTGATTATGGTTGCTTTCGGTGCAGGCCTTACCTGGGCCGGTGCCCTGGTAAAGTGGGCGAATTAATTTTCAGAATAAACTCTTGTTTTTATCGTTATAGATGAAATGCTGACGTTAGTTTCAGAAAGAAATGAAAGTGAGGTTGATTCCATTGTCAAAGGTAGCATTTGTATTCCCGGGACAGGGAGCTCAAAAAGTTGGCATGTGTAAGGATTTTTATGATAATTATGCCTGTGCTAAAAAAGTCTTTGAAGAGGCAGACGAAGCGCTCGGCTTTTCCATCAGCAAACTGTGCTTTGAAGGGCCGGAAGAAGATTTGCGCCTGACAAAGAATACGCAGCCGGCTATCCTGACCTGCAGCGTTGCGGCTCTGGCCGTGATGCAGGAGCACGGGCTGGAATGTGAAACCGCCGGCGGTCACAGTCTTGGCGAATACTCCGCACTGGTTGCAGCAGGCGTTATGAATTTACAGGATGCTGTAGTTGCTGTCCACAAACGGGGCGAATTCATGCAGGAGGCTGTTCCGGTAGGGGAAGGCGCCATGGCGGCTGTGATGGGAATGGTACCTGATGAAATCGTGGCAATCTGCCAACAGGTGGAAAAGGACTGCGGCGAAGCGGTACAGGCGGTCAACTTCAATTGCCCCGGCCAGATTGTTATCGCCGGTACGACGAAAGCAGTTGAGAAAGCAGTTGAAGCATTGAAGGCTGCGGGAGCCAAGCGTGCTGTCCCGCTGCCGGTCAGCGCACCATTCCACAGCACATTGATGAAGCCGGCTGCAGAACGGCTGAAAGAAGTGCTGGATAAAATTGAATTTCATGATGCAAAGTTCCCAATCGTTGCTAACGTAACTGCCGAACCAGTTGTCAAAGCAGAGGAAATCCGCGCGTTACTGGTGAAACAGGCGGCCAGCCCGGTAAAATGGGAAATGTCCGTGCGGAATATGATCGGGAACGGCTTCGATACCTTTGTGGAAATTGGTCCGGGAAAGACGCTGACCGGTTTTACCCGCAAAATTGACAAAGAAATGAATGTGTTAAATGTGGAAGATTTGGCAAGTTTAGAAAAAACACTTGCTTATTTTAAGGAGGTTCGCTAAAATGCAGTTAGAAGGTAAAGTTGCACTGGTGACGGGAGCTTCCCGCGGAATCGGCAGGGGCATTGCACTGCTGCTGGCGTCCCGGGGCGCTGACATCGCTATCAACTATGCAGGAAACACGGAAGCTGCCGAAAAGACCAAGGCGGAAGTGGAAGCGTTGGGTCGCAAAGCCATCCTGGTAAAGACCGACGTAGCAGACGCGGAAGCCTGTGTGGCCATGGTTGACGAAGTGGTAAAGGCTTTCGGGAAAATTGATATTTTGGTAAACAATGCGGGCATCACCCGCGACGGATTACTGATGCGCATGAAAGAGGCGGATTGGGATGCGGTACTGCTCACTAACCTGAAGAGCGTATTTAACTGCACCAAAGCCGCTGTTAAATACATGATGAAAGCCCGTTGTGGACGAATCGTCAATATCAGTTCTGTAGTAGGGGCTATGGGAAATGCCGGACAGGCGAATTATGCGGCAGCCAAAGCAGGCATCCTGGGCTTTACCAAAGCCACGGCAAAGGAAGTCGCGGCAAGAGGTATTACGGTAAATGCCGTGGCGCCCGGATTTATCGCTACTGATATGACGGCGGTACTGCCGGAAAAGGTGGTGGAAAGTTTAAAAGCAGGTATCCCCATGGGACGTCTCGGCGACCCGGAGGATATTGCGAAGGCGGTTGCATTCCTGGTATCGGATGAAGCTGCTTATATTACTGGCCAGACATTGCATGTTAATGGCGGTATGTTTATGAATTAAGAAAACAGAGAATGACCGGAAAATGGTCTGCGAGAGGAGGTGAATCGTGATGAGCACATTCGAAAAAGTAAGAGATATTACTGTGGAACAGTTAAGCGTTGACGCTGATGAAGTAAAGATGGAATCTGCGTTCATCGATGATCTGGGAGCTGACTCTCTGGATATCGTTGAGCTGATTATGGCTTTTGAAGAGGAATTCGGTGTAGAAATTCCGGATGAAAAGGCTGAAAAGATTCGTACTGTTGCTGACGCAGTTAAAATGTTGGACGAAGAAAAAGAGGCATAATGCCGATCAGTCCGGGGATGCCCTGTGCAAGGGCATCCCTGGGAACTGTTTTGATGATTGAATTATGAAGTTCTTTCCTGAAATGGGGGATATCTGTTGAAATTACCAGTGCTTAAAATAGGAAATTTAGTTGCGCAGGTTCCGATTATCCAAGGCGGCATGGCAATTAGATTATCAACGGCACGTCTGGCTGCTGCGGTAGCCAATGAAGGAGGAATCGGACTGATTGCTGCTTCCGGAATGGAGGAGCAGGAATTACGGACGGAAATCCGCCTTGCCCGTAAGCTGACTAACGGCAAGGGCATCATTGGCATCAACTGCATGGTGGCGGCCCGGGCCTTTAAAAACTTAATTGTGACTGCTGCACAGGAAGGTGTGGATCTGATAGTGGCCGGCGCCGGTTTTTCAAGAGATATTTTTGCGGTCGGCAGGGAATACAATGTGGCAGTGGTTCCAATTGTATCGTCTGTTAAGCTGGCAAAGATTTCTGAGAAGCTAGGAGCTTCTGCTATCGTAGTAGAAGGTACGGAAGCCGGCGGCCATTTGGGTACGCAGCAGTCCATCAAAGAAATTCTGCCCGATATTGTGAAGGCCGTGAATATTCCTGTGATTGCAGCAGGTGGAGCCACCTGCGGGCAGGATATCGTGGATTTGTTAAATTTGGGTGCTGACGGCGTGCAGATGGGCAGCCGATTTGCAGCCAGCGAAGAATCGAATGGCGCTCGGTTCCTGAAAGAAATGTATCTGCGGATGTCGAAAGAAGACGTAGTACAGATTGACAGTCCGGTTGGATACAAGGGACGTTCGATTCGCAGTCCTTTCGCGCAGTTGTCGCTGGAAGGAAAGGCTCCTTTGCCGGTTGTCTGTGACGCATGCCTGAAACATTGTACTCACCAGTTCTGCATTATCCGTGCGCTGTCCAGGGCACAGCAGGGCGACGTGGAAACGGGACTGATCTTTACCGGGGCTAATATGTGGAAGATTCATGAAATCCTGCCGGTAAAGGAAATATTCCGCCGTATTAAAGAAGAAATCGAAGCGATTAACAACTGAAAAAGAATGTCAGGAAAATAAGCATATCGGCTTGTTGAATTAGAATCAAAATCATGAGGTGATAATTTTGAAGAAGCGTGTAGTAATTACCGGGTTAGGCGTGGTTACGCCCATCGGTAACGATGTGGAAACATTCTGGAACAATCTGATTGCCGGAAAA
Organism: Acidaminococcaceae bacterium; assembly: GCA_017443005.1. GTDB lineage: Bacteria > Bacillota > Negativicutes > Acidaminococcales > Acidaminococcaceae > Succiniclasticum. The sequence goes on along the minus strand of JAFSPK010000140.1, from coordinate 4,028 downwards.
TCCGGTATTGATACGATTAAGTCGTTTGATGCTACTGAATTAAAAACAAAAATCGCCGGGGAAGTCAAGGATTTTGACTACACCCTGTATGTAGATAAGAAAGAAGGACGCAAAATGGACCGGGTGGCTCATTTTGCTGTAGCGGTAGCCAAACAGGCGGTGGCAGATGCAGGCATCGACGTGGCACAGGAAGACCCGGCCCGTCTTGGTGTATGCGTCGGTACCGGTATTGGCGGTATTAATACGTTCCTGGAACAGTCTCTGAAATATGGGGAAAAAGGGCCGGGACGTATCAGCCCGTTTTTTATTCCTATGGAAATCCCCAACATGCCGGCAGCCCATATCGGCATTGCACTGGGTTGGAAAGGCCCTAATACAGCAATCGTGACAGCCTGTGCTACCGGCACAAACTGTATCGGTGATGCTTTACGGACTATCCAGTACGGTGATGCGGACGTAATGATCGCCGGCGGTGTGGAAGCGGCAGTGGATCCTATTGCTATTGCCGGCTTTGAGAATATGAAAGCACTGTGTTCCGACTGCAATGATAATCCCCAGGCAGCTTCCCGTCCTTTTGACAAAACCCGCAACGGGTTTGTCATGGGTGAAGGCGGCGGCGTGATTGTGCTGGAAGAGTTGGAACATGCAAAAAAACGCGGTGCTCATATTTACGCGGAACTGGCAGGCTTTGCCATGAATACGGACGCATATCATATCACGGCTCCTGATCCGGCAGGAGAAATGCCTGCTATCTGCATGGAAGCGGCTATTAAGGATGCTGGTCTGACCCCTGACGACATAGATTATATTAATGCCCACGGCACATCGACCCACCGCAATGATTTGAATGAGACTGTTGCAGCTAAAAAGATTTTTGGCGAACGTGCCTATAAAGTGCCCATGAGCTCCAACAAGTCCATGACCGGTCATCTGTTGGGCGGCGCCGGAGGTATGGAAGCGGTTGCTACTGTTCTTACGATTGTAAACAGTATCATTCCTCCCACTATAAACTACCATGAAGTGGATACAGAGGACGGAATGGATCTGGACTATGTTCCTAACCAGGCAAGAAAGCAGGAAGTCCGGGCCGCCATGTCCAGCAATTTTGGCTTTGGCGGGCATAACGCAGTTATCGTGATTAAAAAGTACGAAGAGTAATCGCTATGCAGACACAGACCTTGAGAATTTTTGCGGGATTGCCCTGTATCAGTGAGGAACGCAGGGCAAAGTTGCAGGAACTGTGCAGTAATCTGGGCATCACGATGCAGCAATATGAGTTGCTGAATCTTGCTCTGACACATACTTCTTTTGCTCATGAAACACATCATTATCCGCATAATGAGCATAATGAGAGGCTGGAATTCCTGGGGGATTCCGTACTGGGTCTCATCGTCAGTACCTATATGTATGAGCATTTTCCGCATTTTGATGAAGGCCGGATGACCAAACTGCGTGCCCAGGTGGTGTGCGAAGCTTCCTTGTATCAGTGCGCAAAACGTATCGGGTTAGGCGATTACCTGCGTATGGGCAACGGGGAGTTATCTTCCGGCGGAAATAAGCGGCCTTCTATTCTGGCGGATGCATTTGAAGCCGTACTGGGGGCCTATTATCTGGACCAGGGGTTTGCTGCGGCACAACAGTACCTGTTGGGGCTTCTGGAAAAGGAAATTAACGATGTTTGTAACGGTCAGCTTGTAATGGGAGACTATAAGAGTATGTTGCAGGAACGACTGCAGCATAAGGCGCAGTATGAAATTGTTTATGAGATGTTAGATTTTGAAGGACCGGAGCACAACCGTATCTTTACCTCCGGTGTCTTTATTAACGGAGTGGAATACGGCAGCGGCAAAGGTCGCACCAAGAAAGAATCGGAACAGCAGGCGGCCCGCGAGGCGCTGGAACGTCTGAGAAGGGAAGATTCTGTTCAGGAATAAACGAGCGTTTTGGCTTTTATTCAATGAATCCGGTAGCAACTGCCTGACAACTTATAATTATTGAAAAATTTGAACACACCATGTATTGCGGAAGACGTTCCGCAGCAGGGTGTGTTTTTCCTTTTCTTACAGATATAAGGAGAAGTCGGTTTTATTGCTTGCGGGGTAAAATAATCTTGAATGTTTTTGCGAGTTGTAGTATAGTTAAGGTATCGGTTATACAGAAAATTTGCGCTCATCCGGAGCGACTTGGATAAGCTGCATATTTTTGTAAAATTGAATTTTATGAAGGAGGAGAAACTCATGAAAAAATTTCTTGCTGTAGCAGGGTCCCTTATGTTGGCTGCTTCTGTCCTGATGACGGGTTGCGGTGGCGGCGGTGGTGGAGACAAGAAGGCTGCTGATGCCAACAAGGAATGGAAACCCACGAAGGATGTCAAGGTTATTATCGCCTATAAAGCCGGTTCCGGCACGGATACAGGCGCCCGCCTGCTGCTGAACAATGCCAAACCCTATGTAGGGCAGACCATGGTTATTGAAAACAAACCGGGTGCTGATGGTAAGATTGGCTGGACTGAACTGACTAAGGCAAAACCGGACGGATACACCATCGGTTTCATCAATCTCCCGACTTATACCACGCTGGCTATTCAGCCGAATGCTCCGTTTAACGATCAGAGCATTGTTCCCATCTGCAACCACCTGACCGAGACAGGCGTAGTTGTAGTTAAGAAAGACGCAAAATGGAAGACACTGAAAGAACTGGTTGCCGACGCACAGGCAAAACCCGGTGTACTGAAAGCTTCCACTAACGGCGTAAAGGCTTCCAACCATACGGCTGCCCAGCTGCTGGCACAGTCTGCCAAATTCCAGTATAAGGCTGTTCCTTACGGCGGCACGGCCGACCAGCTGTTGGCTCTGCGCCAGGGCGAGGTTGATTTCTCCTGCGCCAAAGTGGCCGATATTGCCAAGCTGATTAACGGCGATAAAGCGGAACTGCGTGTATTAGGCCTGTTTGCTGAAAAACGCGATCCGCAGTTAAAAGACGTTCCGACATTGGGCGAACTGGGTTATTACAATAAATGGTACGGCTCTGCCCGCGCGCTGGTAGCTCCGAAGGGAACTCCGGAAAACATTATCAAATTCTATGAAACCGCTATGAAGAAGACCATGGACGATCCGAAGGTTAAAGAAGCTCATCAGAAAGCCGGCATGGCTACCGATTACAAAGACAGCAAGGCCCTGGGCGCTTTGATTAAGGAACAGATGGATTTCTGTAAGAACGTAGTTACCAAGTTATATGATAAATAATCGGATTCATGAGGGATGAACGAGGTTCGGCAACGGGTCTCTTTCCTCTGTATTACGGTTATCCTTTAAAAACTGAAGCCGGCTGAGGCGGCTGCCTGTGTGACGGCTGCTTCAGACCGGCTTTATTTTTGGTTGGTTGAGATTATGATCGCGAGGTTGCTTTTATGAAAAGGACCGATCTTTATATCTGTGGCTTCATGTACCTGTTCTGCGCCTTTTTTCAGCATGAGACGCAGAAGTTCCCGGAAGAAGCCCGCCATTATCCCCATTTTGTCATCGGGCTTTTGTTTTTGCTTACCACCATCCGACTGTACGATATGGTAAAGCAATATTTGAAAGACAGGCGTGTGATTAATGATTTGTCGGAAACATTCAAAGGTTTCCAGCCCAAACAGTTTTGGACCATGTTTGCGGCTTTCCTGGGGTTCTTTGCTCTGATGTACTTTTTCGGGTTTTATGTGGCGTCCCTTATTTATATTCTGTTCTGCCTGCAATACTTCCATATTCCGAAAAAGTACATGGCGCTTGTGTTGTTGGTTATGCTTGTCCTCACGTATTTCACCTTCAGCTGGTTCCTGAATGTGCCGCTGCCCAAAGGTGAGATACTGGGAGAATTCTTGTAAGAGGGGAGGCTGTTACTTGTGGATGCAAATACCTTGGGATTGATGGCCGCCGGTTTCTTGCATGTGTTTTCACCCATGAACCTGGGCATGATGATCCTTGGCGTAACGATTGGTATTGTCATCGGCTGTATGCCGGGTCTTTCCGCAGCCATGGGCGTGG